>JAQVGK010000253.1:0-5161 GCA_028696755.1 Bacteroidales bacterium
TATATTGAAAACCAGAAAACATAAAAAGTAAAGCTATTCGCCAGCAAATATATTTTATATCACTACCAATTTTCATCGGGATCATGCCCGCACGGACGCCCCTAAGTGGTCGTCCGTAAATATCTCACCGTTGAAAAAATACATTGAAAACCTCCTCCAAAAATTTCATCCCAAAAACAATTCAATTTTATTACTTTTGCCGCCATGAAAACAACAGAGCCGGCATCAAAATCTTACAAATCGGAATTATTGCTTTTATTCGCAGCAATAATCTGGGGTGGAGCATTTGTTTTTCAGAAGGAGGGTGGACAAGTAATTGGAGCATTTGCATTTGGTGGAATTAGATTCTTCTTGGGAGCTACTGTGCTTGTGCCGGTTTTATTCCTTTTTAAGAAAAACAAAAATGATATTAGCACAAAAAAAACAATCATAAGCGGAATAATTATCGGCGTGGCTCTTTTCTTTGCCTCTACAACCCAGCAAATAGGAATAAATCATACAACAGTTGGTAAAGCCGGATTTATTACTGGATTTTATATGATTCTGGTTCCAATATTTGGAATTTTTCTAAAACAAAAAATTCTGATAAATCATTGGATAGGGGCAGGCTTGGCTTTGGTCGGTCTTTTTTTGTTGTCTGGTCAAATGGATGCTTCTGTTTCTTATGGCGATTTGCTTGTCCTAATCAGTTCGTTCTTTTGGGCCACTCAGATATTGTTAATCAGTAAATTCGCTCCAAATGCAAATCCTATTTTACTTTCTATTGCCGAGTTCTACACATGTGCAATACTGAGTTTAATTACTAGTGCTTTTGTCGAAACTACAACTATTTCTAATGTGTTAGATGCCGGAATCCCAATTTTATACACAGGTGTTTTATCAACTGGAGTGGCATTTACACTTCAGATTGTATCTCAGAAAAAAATTGCAGCCACCCCAGCAGCAATAATTTTCAGCTCCGAAACCTTATTTGCCGCTTTAGCAGGTTGGATAATCCTAAACGAATCGATGAATTTTGTCCAAATTGCTGGTTGCGGACTTATGCTAGCCGGAATAATTATGGGGCAGTTGAAGTTCTCTCAACGCGTTTAAAGTTGCGAATGAGCTTTAGTCAATTTTCACCTCCACTAAATTCAACTTTCTCCCTTTTTCACTATCTTTGCCCCATGCAAAACATCGTTAAATCACGGACAAAAGAAGAGCAGCAAATTGCCGAAATTGTGCTTTCGGGAGGGCGCATTAGTAACGAGCAGGCTTTGTATCTTTACTAAAACACCGATCCTATGTTTTGTGGATGGCTTGCATATTTTAAAATTTAGTCTAATAATTTGTAGTAAGTTTACACTAGTGTAATCCGTCAGGTTGAATTTTCTATTGACTATGAAATGTTTTAGTAATTGCAAATCAAATTATTGAGTTAAAGTAATTATATTTGTACAAAAGTTATCTCTTAATGACTGACTTAAGTAAAAGATATTTGTACCGAATAACGCATGTGGAGAATGTTCCTCATATTCTTAATCATGGAGTTACACATGCGTCATCTTCTAATGCAAATAAAAGTTATAAGTCTATTGGCGATTGCAGTATTATAAGTACGCGTCATGATAAGAAGCTATCAAATGGTAAAAAATTAAGTGATTATATTCCTTTCTACTTTGGTGCTCGAATGCCAATGTTATATGTAATACAAAAAGGCTATAACGGAGTTGCCATAACTGCAGCGAATGAAATTGTGTATTGTGTTAGTTCTGTCCAAAAAATAGTTGAACACAACTTACCATTTCTTTTTTCAGATGGTCATGCAGTTAGTAATCTCTCTTCATTTTATAATATACATGATTTAGATAAAATTGATGCAATACTTGATTTTGCAGCAGTAAGAGATTCAAACTGGAAAAAGGAAAATGATCTGGACTATAAGCGTCGCAAGGAAGCTGAGTTTTTAGTAGAAACAGATATTCCAACTACGGCAATTATTGGCTGGATTGTTTATAATGATAAAGTGAAAGAGCGGTTACTGGATATGGGGATTCCAGAAAAATGATAATAGTTAAACAAGATTTTTATTTCTGAAAATTATGATAAATTTCATCGTTGGAAATTTGCTTGAGAGTAAGGCCGAAGCACTGGTAAATACAGTAAATACTGTTGGTGTAATGGGTAAAGGAATTGCTTTGCAGTTTAAAAACCAATATCCAAACAACTATAAACTTTATTATAAAGCATGCAAAGCTGGAGAAGTGAAAGTCGGTAAATTATTTATTACTGAAGATTCATCTTTATTAGGAGGACGTAAAATAATTATAAATTTCCCCACAAAAACTGATTGGCGTAAACCCTCTGAATATAGTTATATTGAAAATGGTCTTGCCGAACTATCACAAGTAATCAGAAAAATGGATATTAAATCAATTGCTATACCACCTCTAGGTGCTGGAAATGGTGGATTGGATTGGAATATAGTAAAAGAAATAATTAAGAAGCATTTGATTGATTTGAATTGTGATATTATGATATATGAGCCGAATATATTTATTAGTGATGCAATGAAAAAGGAGAGAGTAAAGCTCACTCCTGCTAGAGCAATGTTGCTTTCCGTTTTATATGATTTAGTACGAAATGGTGAATTTGTGTCAGAATTTGCTGCAGAAAAAGCTGCGTATTTCCTTCAACGATTTGGAGCAAAAGAACAGTTCAAATTAGACTTTCAACCAAACTTTTATGGCCCATATTCGGGGAAAGTTAAACATGTATTGTATTATTTAAACGGTAGCTATATTTCTGGTTATAGCTCTAAAGATAAAAAACCTTTTGAGGAATTAGGAATTATGTTCGATGGTGAAAAAGATGTTATTGATTATATAGAGCAACCTGATAATATTGCATTTAAAGAAATAGCTGATAAAACAAAATCCTTTTTATCTGGATTTTACTCGGCTTTTGGTCTAGAATTGTTGTCAACGGTTGATTACATAATGTTAGAAAAAAACGTAAAAACCGTTGAACAAGTGAGCAAAAATATTGAAAGTTGGAGCGATAGAAAGAAAGACATGTTTTCGAATCCTAAATTTATTGAAGCTGCGGTAACAGTGCTGCAAAATGCAAGTTTTGCTTAATTGATGAAGATGTTAAGATTGGTATAAATCATTGGTATTTCAAGACTATAAAATATAATTCTTTGGGTTGCTAAATTTTACATATTCCCTCAAATTCAAAATCCCCCCTTTTTCACTATCTTTGCCCTATGCAAAATATCGTTAAATCAAGGACATTACAAGAGCAGCAAATTGCCGAAACTATACTTTCTGGAGGGCGCATTAGTAACGAGCAGGCTTTGTATCTTTACCAAAACTCCGATCCGGTTTTTAGTGCCTGGCTTGCGGATAAAAAACGCAGAATGCTACATCAAAATAAAGCCTTTTACAACAAAAATATTCATGTCGAAATCACCAATATCTGTCTTAACAAATGTAAATTTTGTTCGTTTTACCGCCAAAAAGGGCAGGAGGGAGCCTGGGATTTAGAAAAAGAGGATGTTCTTGCAATATTATCCGAAAAAGTTCCGGAAGGAATTACCGAAGTGCATTTTACCGGTGGCTTGCATCCCGAAAAATCAACAGCATTTTACGCCGATCTATTTGCCGAAATAAAATCAAAATATCCACAATTACACATTAAAGCATTCACTGCTGTGGAGATTGAGTATTTTTCAAAAGCAGACAAATTAAGTTTGCGAGATGTCTTAGTAACTCTCAAATCAAATGGTTTAAATTCGTTAGCCGGTGGTGGTGCTGAAATTCTAGACGACAAAATTCGCAAAAAACTTTGTCCCGAAAAAACCGACTCTCAAACATGGCTTAACACACACCGAATTGCCCACGAGCTTGGTATGAAAACAAATTGTACAATGCTTTATGGTCATATCGAGAGCTTTGCAGATCGCATTTTGCACATGCAAAAACTCCGCAACTTGCAAGATGAAACCAAAGGATTTAACTGTTTTATTCCGCTTAAATACAAAACCTTTGGAAACAGACTAGGAATTACTACCGAAATAGCATTGCTCGAAGAACTTAAGAACTATGCAATTTCGCGCTTATATCTCGACAATATTCCACACCTAAAAGCATATTGGCCTATGTGTGGTAAAGAAACTGCTCTGCTGGCAATGTCCTTTGGTGCCGACGACTTCGACGGAACAATCAGCAATACAACAAAAATTTATTCAATGGCCGGCAGCGAACAAAACCCCGGTATAAGCGAATCCGAAATAAAAGAATTGATTAATGATGCTGGTTTTGTAGCGGTTGAGAGAGATTCGGAGTATTTGGAACTATAGTCGTTTATCCAAACTTAGTTTCTTTTTACTTCAACCATTTTCTTACAAAAACCTTTATCTCCTCCATTGCCTCATTTGCTTCTCTAAACATTGGAGCTAAAAGTGGGTAGCAGTGTACCATATTTTCTCCGCTCACAAAAGTTATGTCAACTCCTAAATGTTTAGCTTTTTCGGCAAATAATCGGCCATCGTCGTAAAGTTCGTCTGCAGTTCCTGAGTTAATATAAATTGGCGGCAGGCCAGATAGTTCTCCAAATACTGGTGAAATTAGTGGATTGTGCGGGTCGCCATCTCCAACATAATGTTTGCTGAAAACTGTCCACGAATCGGTTGGAGCAAGTGAAAACTTTCCTTTCGTTTTATATGATTCTCCCGAACAAGTTAAATCTGCCCATGGCGAAATGGCCACTGCTGCAACAGGTTGGGAGAGGCCTTTCTCCTTTATCGCAAGTAAAAGGCATAGTGTTAATCCACCACCGGCTGATTCGCCTGCTATTAAAATGTTCTCGGAGCTAAAACCATTATCGAGCAAATACTTGTAAATTATAAGAGAATCTTCGACTGCCGCTGGAAATTTATTTTCAGGCGCAAGTCGGTATTCGTAGGTGAGGCAGTTATAACCCATTGTTTTGGCAAATTTTGACACAAATCCTCTATGGTCGTTGCACGATCCCGACACATATCCTCCACCATGAACATACATGATTATTTTCTCTTGCTTTGCTGCTTGTGGACAAATCAATTCCGAATTTATTCCCTCAATTTGTTCGGGTTTAACAGTAACGCCATCAGGAATTTTTGCATAACGCGCAGCTCCTG
>JAQVGK010000253.1:5171-5606 GCA_028696755.1 Bacteroidales bacterium
ATTTCTGAATCGACGATTCCATCGTGTAAACTTCTTTTCGGAATCTTCCATTTAAAATATGTCTGTTCCGCATCAAAAAGTTGATAAAACTTGCTTTAAAACTTGTCATCTTTCTTCTGTTTTTCTTTTCGTTGCAAATTTGCAATCATTTTTAGAAATAGAAATTCACATATGTTATTTAAATGTCATTTAGCTACGCAATTTTAGGTATATGTCCGCTGGACAAAAAAGTACTTCTTCATTAAGCTTTTTACTGACGTTTATGTCCGCTGGACAAAAACAATTTCCAGCAATATCGATAAAGAAAAAACTATAGGAATAATTAGCCCTTTATGGCTTTAACGTCAGTAAATCTAAATAAACTAATAAAATCACGACTTTGTCCAGAGGACATATACAATTTAAGTGATGGATTTTTTATAACTGTAAATCCTG
>JAQVGK010000254.1 GCA_028696755.1 Bacteroidales bacterium
AGATGGTTTTTGTTCAAAGTCGCAAATCAGGCAAATTTCATATTGAGTTAGAGAATCAATATAACGCCGCACTTGATGAATTTGAGGATTTAATTAGAAAGTACAAAAAGGAACTTCACCAAGATTGTGATTTTTCCTATATTATAAAAAATGGTAAGGTACACGAAGAGGTTGCTCATCAAGCCGAGGCATTTGACGATTCTATGATAATTTGCTCAACAAATGGAGAGTCGGGACTTACGGATTATATAATAGGAAGTAATGCATATCGCATTGTTCAGGAAACAGAGCGACCAGTAATTACAGTCACCTCAGAAAAATATTTAGGTGATGTAAAGAAAATCGTTATGCCAATTGATATTAGCAAAGAAACGCGCGAAAAAGTTCCGATGGTTGCACGCATAGCAAAAGCATTTGGATCAGAAGTACACATAATTAAAGTAGCAAGTTCAACAAACGAGGGGATTCAGAATAAATTAAAAATGTATGCTTCTCAGATAAAAAAGTTTTTTGACGAACAAGGAATAAAATATCAATCAACCTTATTAGTTGGAGACAACATTTCGGATTCGGCAATTGAGTATGCAAAAACAATTGATGCAGATTTAATTGCAATTATGACTGAACAAACTACTTCTTTTGCAAATTTACTTCTTGGCTCTTATGCTTATCAGATGCTTAATACTTCGCCGATACCTGTATTGAGTGTAACACCGAAAGGTTTGTTCTTTACCCATGGTATGAGAACTACTGGTGGATGATAATCCCTACATAATGGGCAGGAGCGGTTTTTATAGCCGCTCTTTTTTTTTGAAATCACATTTCTTTTTTTACTACTTTTGCATAAGTAATAAATTTTAATAAAATGAAAAAAGCATTTCCAGTATTAATTATTTCAGTGTTGATTATCACAGTGTTTTCGTGTAAAAACAAAACGGAAGACAAGAAGGTTGAAGACAAACCAGCTCAGAACCTTACCGAATTAACAACTAAGTATTCGGAGATGAAGTTTGCGAATTGTGATGAATTTTTAGCAGCAGGTGATGAGATAATAGATGTTTACATTAAAACTGTTGATAAAGCATATAACGGTGATGCACAAGCAAAAGTAGATCTTGAAGAATTCGAGATTTTCATGGCCGGTTTTGACGAAAAAGCTGAAAAATTCTCGGAAGAATGTCCAGAGAAATTTGATGATTGGGCTTTAAAAACTGATCAAAGAGTGGCCGCAGTTACCGATAAACTTGTAAAGATATTCTACAACGAATACGAAGGTTTGCAATGGGATGAAGAACTTGACAAAGAACTTGAAAAACAGATGGATGAGCTAAACGAAGATTTAAAAAAAGTTGCAGATGAAGAAAACAAGTTGAATTCGCAAAATTAATGTCCGAATTCAACATTTGCATACCAGTTTTAAACTACGATGTTTCCACATTGGTTTCATCCCTATATTCTCAAATAAAAAAAACAAATTCAGCTTTTAGGATTATAGTTTTTGAAGATGGGTCTGATAAGACTGCCATCGAAAAAAATGCAAAACTGATAGAACGCTTTGGCATTGTACATTTAATCTCAGACAAAAACATTGGTCGTAGTGCAGCACGAAATTTTCTTGCAGATAGTGCTGGTAGTGGGAAAATCATTTTTTTAGATTGCGATTCTGCATTACCTGATGATGACTTTATTAGTCGTTATATTTCTAATGCCGACAAAGATGTAGTTTGTGGTGGGACAATATATCTACCAGAACAAAAAACTTTAAGTGGTTCGTTAAGATACAAATATGGCATCTCGCGCGAGATGAAAACTGCCGAGCTCAGAAATAGAAACTCAAACGCAGCATTTGCAACTAATAACTTTATGATTTCTTACGAAATTTTTAAACAAGTTAGATTTAGAGAATTTCTAAAAGAATACGGACACGAAGACAGTTTGTTTGGTTATGAGTTAAAAGCAAATGGAATAAGAATTTCTCATATTGATAATCCTGTAATTCACGAAGGTATTGAGTCAAATTCTGTTTTTCTCTCAAAGACACTTTCTGGGTTAAAGAATCTAAAACTAATAGAACAATCCCAGATTACAGGCAAAGAATTTACAAATGATGTTAAGATTGTAAAGACATATCATAAATTGAGAAAGACTGGCCTAGACTTTTTTGTAAAATTGTTTTTCAATGTATTCAAAAACATAATCGAAAAACATTTGTTAATTTCCAAAAATCCAAAGCTGTTACTTTTCGATTTATATAAAATTGGCTATTATTGTAAAATTAAAAAGTTAAAGTGATGAAACGTAAAGGAATAATTACACTTGCAACTGTTCTGATACTCACTGGGACATTAATAGTTCTTAACAACTGCTCGACAATTCCTCTAATTGGACGCAAACAACTTACGCTTATTCCCGAATCTCAACTTGTGAGCATGGGAGTAACAAGTTACAGAGGATTTTTAGACACCATGCCATTATCGAAAGATGCAAAAAATTCGGCTTTACTTAACGAAGTTGGTAATGATATATCGAAAGCAGTTGAGCTTTATCTAAAAGAGAACGGAATGGAAAAGCGATTAAAAGATTTTGATTGGGAATTTGCATTGGTCGAATCGTCCGTTCCAAATGCATGGTGTATGCCAGGAGGAAAAATATGTTTCTACACAGGAATATTACCATATACCAAGAATGCCGATGGGATGGCAGTTGTTATGGGCCATGAGATAGCTCATGCGGTAGCTCGTCATGGTAACGAGCGAATGACGCAGCAATTGTTGGCTGCTGCTGGCGGAATGGCTCTTGGGGAGTTTATGAAAGCAAAGCCAGCAGAAACACAGGCAATTTTTATGAATGTTTTCAGTGTTGGTGCTTCTGTAGGAATTCTTTTACCATATTCACGTAAACATGAGTACGAAGCTGATAGATTAGGTTTAATTTTTATGGCAATGGCAGGTTATAATCCCGAAGAAGCTGTAGAATTCTGGACAAGAATGTCGGAAATGGAAGGCTCTCGCCCGCCTGAATTTCTTAGCACACATCCATCAGATGTCAAAAGAATTGCAAACATGAAAAAATGTTTACCAGAAGCTATGACATATTACAATAAATACAAATAAATATTTTAACTTTGGAGCAAAATTGTTAAATCAATAATTATGGAAAACCTAAAAACCACTTATCTCGGATTAGAACTAAATAGCCCATTGATTCTGAGCAGTTCTGGACTTAGTAAAAAAACTGATAATTTAAAAACCGCAGAAGCAAATGGCGCTGGTGCTATTGTTTTAAAATCGCTTTTCGAGGAGCAAATCACTTTCGAAAGTAATAAAGCGATTGTTGACAGCATCGACTATCCAGAAGCTGTTGATTATATTAAAAACTATTCGAGACACAATTCACTTAACGAATATCTCGAACTAATTAAAAATGCAAAGAAAGCAGTTAGCATTCCTATTATTGCAAGCATTAATTGCACTACTGATATGGAATGGGGAGGTTTTGCAGCAGAAATAGAAAAAGCAGGAGCTGATGCTATTGAATTAAATATGAATATTTTTCCGTTTAATCCTGATTTAAGCGCAGCAGAAATCGAACAAAAATATTTTAACATCGTTGAGCAAGTTAAAGCAAACACTAAATTACCAATTGCAATAAAGATTGGTAAAAACTTCACAAGTTTGCCTAATTTCATTAAACAAATGACTTTCCGCGGAATAAATACTTTCGTTTTGTTTAACAGATTTTACGAACCAGTTATCGACATTGATAAGATGGAAATGACTTCATCATCAGTATTAAGTTACGAAAACGATGTAAAACAATCATTGCGTTGGGTGGCAATAATAAAAGGTCTATTCCCAGATGTTGAGATTTCTGCATCAACAGGAATTCATTCTGCTAACGGAGCAATTCAGCAAATCTTAGCAGGCGCAAGTACTGTTCAACTTTGTTCGGTTCTTTATAAAAAAGGCGTAAAAGAATTTGGATCAATAAACAACGAGATTTCTGCATGGATGAAGAAAAACAATTTTGCTTCGGTTAATGATTTTAGAGCTAAACTATCTTATGCAAACATCAAAGATCCGCAGGTTTACGAAAGATTCCAGTTTATTAAACACTTTACTACGATTGAGTAGTCGGTGGCTGAAATGCGAAGCTTGATTTTTAATTTGACATTCTGAGTTTGTAAGCAGTAATCGGTGGTCGGTAATCGGTAATCGGTGGTCGGTAATCGGTAATCGGTAATCGGTAATCGGTAATCGGTAATCGGTGGTCGGTAATCGGTAATCGGTGGTCGGTAATCTGTAATCGGTGGTTAGTGCAAAATTCAACAGTAATATTTGGCATTGTAAAAATGTAATCGAAAATCGGTGATAAGTGCAAAATATACTTGCGTTAGACATGCACCAATATCGACGTACCGACGCTACGCATACTGCTTACAAAAGCATTCAGAATGCTATATCCTTGAACTAATAAAATTGCCGATTCTTAAAACTGCAAATGCTTAACCGACGAGCCTCCTCGCTCAATAAGTCGCAACGATTCAACACCAATTTTAATGTGATCTTCAACATATTTTTCGGTAATAACTCTATCGCTTGCATCAGTTTTAACACCAGTCGAAATCATTGGTTGGTCGCTAACGAGTAGTAAAGCTCCAGAAGGAATTCCATTTGCAAATCCTACAATAAAAATTGTAGCAGTTTCCATGTCTATTGCCATGGCGCGGGTTTTCCGGAGATATTTTTTAAAACGTTCGTCGTATTCCCAAACTCTTTTGTTTGTTGTAAGAACTGTTCCTGTCCAATAATCACGTCCGAAATCTCGGATCGAAGTAGAAACAGCACGCTGCAACTGGAAAGCTGGCAATGCAGGGACTTCTGCTGGCAAGTAATCGTTAGATGTACCTTCGCTTCGGATTGCAGCAATTGGAAGTATTAAATCTCCTAACTTACTTTTTTCCTTTAGGCCACCACACTTGCCTAAAAACAAAACAGCTTTCGGTATAATAGCGCTCAATAAATCAACAACGGTTGCGGCATTAGGACTGCCCATACCAAAATTTATTATTGTGATATTTCCCGATGTGGCACTCGACATATTTTTATCAAGACCATCAACAGGAACCTTATTGTATTCAGCAAAAAGCTCTACATAAAGTTGGAAATTTGTAAGTAGTATGTATTCACCAAAGGTATCCAAAGCTTTACCTGTATATCTTGGCAACCAATTTTGTACAATTTCTTCTTTTGTCTTCATGATTTATTTTTTTTTTGCAAAAATACAAAAAATCTGGTATGGATGTTAATCCGCTAGCGCGGAAGTGGATTTTATGATAAACGCTTTAGGGATGTGGATCCGCTAGCGCGGAAGTGGATTTTATGATAAACGCTTTAGGGATGTGGATCCGCTAGCGCGGAAGTGGATTTTATGTTAAACGCTTTGCGGATGGGGGTTTAGGTTTGAGCTCTTATGGATGTTAATCCGCTAGCGCGGAAGTGGATTTTATGTTAAACGCTTCGCGGATGGGGGTTTTGGTTTTATCTCTTAGGGATGTTAATCCGCTAGCGCGGAAGTGGATTTTATGTTAAACGCT
>JAQVGK010000255.1 GCA_028696755.1 Bacteroidales bacterium
AGAAAGATATAACTATTTTTTTGTTAATAGCGAATGATTTTACCAAAACATCAAAAAACATTGTTCATAACACAACATAAATTGTTAACAAACATTGATTTTCACTTTTTTTAATGCGTTGACCCTGTGTTTATAGCTTCACATTTGCAAAAATGCTGGAAATTATGTTACTTTACAATTTGAAAAAAATAAGCATGTTAAGAGCACTATTATTTATTGCAGTCTTTTTTATCGTACACCTATCTTCTGCACAAAAATTAATGAAGGAAGGAGACCTTGCATTTGATCGTGAGCAATATGCTCAGGCAATAAAACTATATACCTCTCAAATTGAAAAATCAAGAAATAAGAAACATATAATTGCCGAAGCCTCATTTAAAACTGGATACTGTTATAAAAAGCTATCTGAGCCAGAATATGCAAGAAATTACTTTTCTGATGCAATTAAATATGGTTACTCGGATCCGATTGTTCATCTGTACTACGGCGAAGCACTTCATATGCTCCAGAAATACGATTCTGCACTTGTTGAGTATGAAATATTTAAAGAACTCGACCCAAATCATAAGCTAGCAAACAAAGGTATTGAAAGCATAGAGTTTACATTTAATGCATTAAAAAAACCTACTCGTTACGAAGTTAATATTTATGGTATTCTAAACTCGGGCGAATACGACTACTGTCCTTTTTACGAAGTAAAAAACAAGCATAAAATTTATTTTACATCAACCAGATTTGCTCCAACACATGTTTCGATTAGTCCAGAATCTGGAGAATTTTGTTCCAATTTATTCTTTTCGGAACAAGATAAAAATGGCAAGTGGAGCGATCCTGTCTTGGTTCCCGGGTTGGTAAATACATCCGATGAAGAAGGTGCTGCTTGTCTCAATCATAAGTCTAGTAATTTATACTTTACAAGGTGCACATACGACAAGGACCTCGACAAAGGTTGTAGGATATATTCTGCCAAAAGAGTGGGCTCCTACTGGGGGCAAATTAAAGAGGTTGAAATTCCTGGCATTCCACAAAATATTTCCATAGGTCACCCCGCCATCAGCGATGATGAACTTACTCTTTATTTCGTCGCCGATTCACTTCTTGGCGGTCAAGGTGGGAAAGACATCTATAAAGTTGTTCGCGACCGAAAAAATTCGCCTTTCGGACCGCCTCAAAACCTCGGTCCATTTGTAAATACAGAAGCCGACGAAGTGCACCCTTACATCAGAAGTAATGGAGATTTATATTTTTCGTCCGACGGTCATCCAGGAATGGGTGGATTCGATATTTTTCGAGCAAAACATATTTCGGGAGCTCAATACAACCTTTTTAATCTTGGCAGTCCCCTTAATTCGGCACATGATGATTTTGGCATAGTATTTATGGGAATGAAGGAAGAAGGCTTTTTATCATCACGCAGAATAGGTGGAATGGGAAAAACAGATATATATCATTTTGTTTTACCATCTCTCGATTTTACAGTTGCTGGATATATTTATGATAAAAACACTAATGAGGTGATTTCTAATGTTGACATACAAATTATGAACGATGAATATGTTTTAATGGACTCACAGAGTTCCGACGACAAAGGATACTATGAAATCGAGCTTATGCCTGAAAACAACTATATCATTTATTACAAGATAAAAGGATATAATGTTGGAAAAGCAAATGTTGAAACAAAAAGCCTAACAGAATCAAAACATTTTTCGAGAGATATATTTTTAGAAAAATAAAGTTATTATATTTGACACGAAGTTTATAAACAAAAACTGAATACTATGAAACGGATTGTTTTATTATTACCTGTGATACTTTTACCGCTTCTGCTGTTATCACAGAGTTCCCTGATTACTAAGGGAGATGAGTATTACAATACTTATCAGTTCGACCTTGCTAAAGACTATTATCAAAAAGCTTTACCATCTCTGGGTACGCAAACCGAAAAAGCTCAGGTAAACTATAAACTGGGTTATTGTTACAAAATGCTTGGCGATTCGGACAAAGCAGAGATGTATTTTGGCGTTGCAGTAAAAAATTACGTCAAAGGATCAATTAAACCAGATGTGCTTTTGTTTTATGCAGACGCATTGCGCATGAATGGTAAATATGAGGATGCGATTGATATTTACAAACAATATTTGCAAGTTTCACCTCAGGACCACCGAGCAACATCTGGTTTGTCATCTTGTACAGTAGTTCCAAAATGGATTAATAGACCAACACGTTACAAAGTTGTTAATGTTTCTAAATTTAACACATTGCAGCTTGATTTCTCTGCAGTCTGGGCTTCTAAAGACTATCGTACCATTTACTTCACATCTTCTCGCGAAGGATCAATGGGAGCACGAGACAATTACAAATCGGGTCAAAAGTTTACCGACATCTTTGAAGTAACGCAAGACCGTAAAGGAAGCTGGAGCGAGCCCATTCCGCTTGCAGGCGGCATTAATACAGAAGAAGACGAAGGAGCATCAACCGTTTCGATGAAAGGAACCGATATGTACTTTACAAGATGTAAGGCTGGCAAAAAAGTTGACGAACCTTGCAAAATCTATTATTCATTTAAAAAAGGTAACGCCTGGGGTGAACCAGTATTAATTGTTATTCCTGGTTTCGATAATTACGAAGTTGGTTATCCAGCACTTTCAGCCGACGATAAAATTTTATACTTCTCTGCCGAAGCTCCAGATGGATACGGAGGTATGGATTTATACATGTCAACCAGAAACGGAAATACTTTTGGCCGCCCGATAAATCTTGGTCCAGAAATCAATACTCTTGGCGATGAAGTTTTCCCAACTGTACGCGAAGACGGCACTTTATATTTTGCTTCGGATGGTCATCAAGGAATGGGCGGTCTAGATATTTACAAGGTTGTTAAAGATGATAAAGGAAATATCACAGGTGTTGAAAATATGAGATATCCGATTAACTCTTCCTTCGATGATTTTGGAATTATCTTTAACGGAAAAGAAGAAACTGGTTATTTCTCATCAAACAGAAAAGGTGGCAAAGGAAGCGATGACCTATATTCATTTAGCCTTCCTCCGCTCGTTATCACTCTAAATGGAGTTGTTCGTGACACTACCGACATGACAAAAATAATGATGATGAAGGGCGTTAAACTTAGTTTAACAAACGATGCTGGAGTTGTTGGTGAATTTGTTTCATCCGAAACTGGAACATTTACATATAAATTACAACCAAACCAAAATTACGAAATAAAAGCCGAAGGTGGTAAAGATTATTTCTCAACATCAGCAAGCTTTAATACAATGAAATTTGATTACGACACCGTAATTAATGTTGTTTTAAATCTCGCTAGAATTCCAAGAATTATAGTTCTTCCAAATATTCTTTACGAATACGACAAGGCTGTATTACTTCCAGAATCAACTGTTTCACTTGACGGATTGATAAAGACTCTTAATGACAACCCAAATATTACAATTGAATTAAGATCACATACCGACTTTAGAGGAAACGATGATTATAACATGACTCTCTCTCAGGACAGAGCAAAATCTTGTGTTGATTATCTCATTTCTAAAGGAATTAAACCTGATAGATTAACTGCCAAGGGACTTGGTGAATCAGAGCCACGTGTTATTACAAAAGAGCTCGCTGCTCAATTCCCTTACTTCAAAGAAGGCGATATTCTCACCGAAGATTATATCAATAAGCTAAAGGATAATAAGCAAAAAGAAGATGCTCACCAGCTAAATCGTCGTACCGAATTTAGTGTTCTATCTACTGATTACGGTGTAGCTAAAGAACCTGAAAAAAATCCTGACGGATCAGCACCTAAAGGACAACAAGGCTCATCTGTAATTAAAAATACTGGAAACGGAGAATTCTAAAAGAAACGAATTAAAATAAATAAAAAAGCAGTCAATTTTCCGACTGCTTTTTTTATTCGTATCAACTAAACTAATAAGTCTCAACAAATTCCGAAATCAATTTGTATAATTTTGGGAAGTTATCAAGATAAATATGGTCTGTATCGTCGAGTGGCGTATGATAAACTTCAAATGCATCACCTTTCATCATAAAAAATATTGCAGGAATGTTTTTCTCTGCAAAAGGAAAGTGATCGCTATTTCCGGCAAGCTCTCCAAGTTCTAGCTCGGTAAAATACGAATGTTTATTATTAATATTATTAAAAGATTCTAACCCCCTAGATCCACTTTCACTAATTTCAACATAAATATCCTCAGAATTATCTGCAACCATGTCGCAGTTTATAACATACTTAATTTTCTCAAGTGGAATTAATGGGTTCTCGACAAAATGATAAGCTCCACGAAGTCCTGTCTCCTCTCCTGCTGTTGCAATAAAAAGCATCGAACAGCCCGGTCGATTTTCTGGCTTTGCATAGTGCTCAGCCAAAGCAAGTAACATTGCAACTCCACTTGCATTATCATTAGCACCTGGTGCAAATGTTTTGTTGCCTTCCATACCAATATGATCGTAGTGAGCAGTAAAAACAAAAAAGGAATCAGGCTTATGAGTGCCTTCAATCATTGCTACAATATTTTTAGCTTCATAACTTTCGATAAATTCATTTTCAATATTTACTTTCACAGACTTTGCATTTCGTGGAAAATCGGGACTAACCCAGATATCAGCAACCGGAACTGTGAACGAGCTGTAAGCTTTGTAGTATTTTAAAGGTGTATTCCATATCATAATAAATCCTGGACGCTCCGACTTGTAATATGCTCCTAACTCTTTGCCATGCTGATGAAAGAAATGAAAATCGACAACTATAAAACTGTTTTTGTTTTCAGGTTTCTCAATCTCAGCTTTAAAAGTATCGAAATTAAAATTTGTTGTGTCTATATAATACAAACCATACTCACCTTTTACACCAGATGAAAATTCTCTCATTACAAAATCTTTGCCTGGTTGGAGGCTATTTCCATCGACCGACATTTTCATTTTTCCATTAAACACATTTACAGGAAACGAAAATGATTGATAGTATGAGCCAACAGGTAGTGCACCAAGCGTTTCGAATTTCGACTTAATATACTCTCCTGCTTTGGCATCACCATCTTTGTAATAACCACGTCCATAATACATTTTTTGCGACAAATCAATTATCACCGATTTATACAAATCACTATCCTGAGCAAGGGCTCCTATCCCGGATAAAATAAAAATTGCTAATAATACTTTTTTCATAAATGCTAGTTTTTGTTTTGTCAAAGATAGACTCAAAACAAAAGTAAAAATGTTAATCAACTTATAATGACTGTTAAAAAAAACGTAATGATTGTCTATAATTAGGTTTAATGAATGTATAACACAACACTTTTTTATAATGGACATCCAAATTCTATCTTTTTGGACATTTTATGCATTTTGTATAATATCATTTAGTATATTTTAAAATCACAACAATCATGCTTAATTACTGATTTTCAGCACATTAGAAAAATTGTTTTAAACATTATTTCTTAAGTTCAATTAGTAAATGCAACTTTTAGGAGTATAAATGTATTCTTAATATCGCAACCCTAATCTCTCTTTGTGGAGTGAAGCGTAGCGAAACGGAGCAAAGAGAGATTAGGGTTGCCCCCTTT
>JAQVGK010000256.1 GCA_028696755.1 Bacteroidales bacterium
GACATCAATCCCAACATAAACATTTTCTCCTGAGAAATTTAATTCTTGATTGTTGCTTAGCATAATTTTCTAATTTTGATAATTGTCAAAGTTCGTAAAATTTTCACTTTGCAAACATAAGGTCTCAGTCACCTTGGATACTGCTAGGTGGCTGAGCGGAGCCGAAGCAACCGGTTGTGTAAGCAAAAAATCCTAATATCTAACGGCTTTAGCCCCCACTTCGATTCAACCATTAGTTTTGCAAAGTAAATTCTAAACAATATAAAATTTAAAATAAAAAAACTCATTACGTCGTTGTAGAAATTGTTACATGAGCCACAACTTCGAAATTCGGACTTTCTAGGAATCCTATTTTCCCTTCAACGACCTAATATAATTCACAACATTCCATCTGTCGGTTTCGTCTGGAACTGCTTTTGTAAAGTTATGCCATGGATAGCGACCAAAAAACGATTGGTAATATATTTCACCATCGGTAAATTTTGCATGATAATCAGCACTTGATAAGTCAAATAAATCTAAACCCTTTGCAGTTTTTGCTTTACCTGTTGTTCCATGACAACTTGCACAAGCCATATCGTATAGCTCTTTTCCATCGGCTAAACTGGTTTTACTAACAGCAACCTTGTTTTTCATGCTTTTATAATTCGCAGGAACTTGCCATGGGTCTTTTATTAGTTTCATTGCAGTTAATCCACCAGCTAAAACCAATGCCGCGAGAGCAAAAAATAAAGAATTTCTTCTTTTCATTATATCTGAATTTTAAAATTTTACGACCACGTTGAATCCAAGCATTATGCCAGATTTTTCGGTAAAGTCGAAATTATTCATAATTAAATTATTTTGTGGAATAATTCCTCTATAAGATGATGCAAACATTTGAAACGAATGTGTAAGAGTAGTAATCTCAAATCCCAGTGCTAGACCAGGTTTTGCTTCGATTGGTTTTGGATGCTCGCTATGGCTTCCATGTCCGCTACCTCCTTTTTTACCAAGAGCAAATGGCTGTTCATATTGTGCAACAATATTAAATTTTCCACCAATCTTGTAACGTGCGCTAACAGAAAGTCCAATCGCATCATTATAGTATTTAGGATAATAAGTTACAGTTTCCGAAACAGAATCTTCGGTTTCAACTCTTGTACTCTCTACTTTATTAATATGTGCATAACCAGCGCCAATCATCGTTGAAAAATTCGGAGTCCATTTTCGCGAAATAATAAGTTGTGTATAATACGACATTCGGTTTGTAAAACTATAATCCAATCCAAAGTATTCCTCTTCTCTTGTGTTTATACTTGTGCTTACAAAAATTGCTACCGAAACAGGAATTACACCATCTTTCGACTGATCAAGAAACCTGTATTTTACAAGAAATTGCTGCATTTTTTTATCTTTCTCGCTTCCAAAGCCAATCATAAGATTATCGGTAATCCCATAATTTAATCCAAGTCTTATGTTTGAAGCACCATAAAATCCAAACAAATCTGTAATTCCGTTATCAACTGCTGTGAACCTATGATGAATTTCAAGTTCCAAATGGTTTTTTCTTGTTGTATAAGTTGTTTGCTGATCAATAAATGTTCCAGTATGCCATGGACCGAGAACTGGTTTACGAACTGGATTTTCGACAATTGTACTGTCTTCTTGAGCAAAAACAATTGACGAACTTAAAAGGAATAAAATGTATATCAGTTTTTTCATAATATTAATTTCTAGTTTTCGAGCGCGCCTTGCTCAATCCATTTAACAATTAGTACGTGCTGCTCGGCAGTAAGATAATCATCTGCATGTCCTGGATCGGGTAAAGTAAATAATGTACTGTTTTCTGGATCGGTTAAATTCAGATAATTCCCGTTAATAAGATTATTATACAAATCCGGAGATTCCAAATCGGGCTCGGTTCCAGCAAAATGGCAAGAGCCACAATTGTTTTGCAATAAGGGAAGAATTTCTTCACCAAAATGTATCGTGTCAACCGGATAAATTATTGTGTCTTTGATAAAAGTGCCTTCATCATTAAAATGAATGTAGGAACTTTCGCAGCTAAAGAGTGTAAAAACACATGCAATTGCTACTAAAATTAAAAATTGTCTTCTCATAAAAAATAACAATAAAAAAAATGCAAGTTATGTTATTTGAAAATAGTTTTGCAAAGCAACCATATTAAATATACAACGTTAAAGATTCAAGCATTTAAATACTTTAATATGACAACAAAATTACTTTTTTTATCTATTGCAATTCTAATATTTGCTAATTTGTTTTCGCAAGAATGGACTGTAACCGAAATTGGGACATGTCCGAATGATAAAGCTTATGGAATTTGTCTTGGTGATGGGCATAACGATGGCACAAACCGCATTTATGTTAGTACACGAGGCGAAGCTACTGATGGAGCGATTTACGAATGGACTTGGAATGGTTCTGCATGGCAAATGACAGCTACAGTTGGAACAGGTCTTAGAAATCTTGTGACGATAACTCTTGGAGATGCTCGCAATGATGGAGTAACTCGATTGTATGCAGTTGAATGGGGCGGTACTTCTAGCAATGTTTACGAATACACTTGGAGTGGCTCGGCTTGGAATAGAGTAACGCTGGCCAGCCCAACAAAACCAATGCTTTCGGTGGTTGTAGGAGATGCTCGTGGCGATGGCATAAATCGATTGTATGTTGGCGGGTGGATTATTCAACGCGAGTATTTTTGGAATGGCAGTTCATGGACATCAACGGATATTAGCACTGCTCACGGAACAGAAGGACCAGTTTTCTTTGGTGTTGGAAGAAACGATGGAAAAATCCGCTATTATACACCAGGAAATCACGTTAAGGAATTTTCGTGGAATGGAACTGCTTGGGCAGATTCATCATCTGTTTCAACTTCTCTGGGTTGGCCAGAAACTGTTGCGGTTACTGATGGAAGAAATGATGGTGTGCAACGTATTTATACCCAAGATAACAGTGGCACTCACGAAATAACACGAAGTGGTTCATCTTGGGTTATTAATACAATAGAAGCACAGAGTGGAAGATCTTTCTTGTTTTCAGCTAAGACCAAGAGCGATGGTAAAAATTATATATACAGCACCGATGTTGGTTCACCGATGAGAGAATATAAATATAATTCTGGTACAGGTTTGTACGAATATACAACGATTGATGCTGCATCTGGCGCAACTGCACTTATTGATGCGGGAGCCGGACGAAATGATAATATCGTACGAATATACACTCCCGGATATGCAACTGGTAAGATTTATGAAATAACAAACACTAGTCCTTTCATCTTAAGCGTGCCTCCAGTTATTTCTGGTGATAACATGCTTTGCCCCGAAGGAACAGGACAACTTAGCACGGGCTTATTCGACACTTATCAATGGTTTCGTAGATACTACGGGTCTTCCGATACCGAAGCTATTCCAAACGAAACTGGTCAAAGTCTGAGTATGGGATTTTACGATTATGCGGCTTCTTACATCACAGTAAAGGCTGGATTGAATGGGCATTACTTTATGTCGGCAGAGTTTTTTGTTGATGGATACGCATTTGCTCCAGCAACAGTAGTGAGTACTGGTGAATATACTGTTGGAACCAGTGGTGAATTTGTTTTGTGCGCTGGCGACGAAATGTACTTTACTCTGAATAGTCCTTACACCACAAATATTGTTTGGTACAAAGACGGTAGTCCAATTGCAGGTCAGACTGGCCAAACTCTTACTGTTACCGAACCAGGAAATTATTATGTTGAAGGAGCGCCTGTTGAATGCCCAGCTTTTATTCAAGGACCAGGAGTAAATCTCGAAGTTGTATCATGTGATCCTAGCGGAATTACAACAGATGGCACATCAGTAAAATCAAGATTATACCCGAATCCTGCCGATTCTTATACCAGAATCTTCCCTGGCGCAAAATATATTGGGGCATCATACAAAATTACCGACAGCTCGGGTCGAATTGCTGGAGCCGGAATATGTGATGAAGATGGAAAAATTAATTGTTCAGACTTAAGTCGTGGCGTTTACTTTATCAGTTTTGATAAGTATCCTGATATAAGGTTGAAGTTGTTGAAGAATTAGGAAAAAGTGTCAACCTTTCGATAGCTACCGCAACAACCTCAGTTCGGCACAGGGCTCGCTCCAAGTTTTTTTGACTCAAACCGAAGCTCGGCGAAGCCAATTTTGTTGTCGCGTATATCTTGTAAAGGCGTTAGCAAAATTTGTCAATTAGCTTTCAGTTTTAATAGGCCTCAGCAAAAATGCTTGGATTAATTTGACTCATTGTGTTCAATCTCTTAATAATTATTACCTGCAATTTGTAAAATGGTTAATAATCGGCAGTTAAGCAATTGTGTTTTTGAAAACGATTATCGTTTATTTAGCAAAATTAATATGTCTCATTGCTCAAAGCTCAATCAGGCTAGTCTCAGATAATATCATCGAAATAACGAATAATTGTTACAAAAGCATATAATAATGACACAATTAAAAAATGAGAATAAAAAATAGATGCTTTTGCCCTAGTGCACAATTAATTTGCTCTGATTTTGGAGACTTGACAAAATATTGATATTTTTGCAAAAAAAACTCTGATGAACTTAAACAAAGTAATGCTAATAGGCAGACTGGGAAAGAAACCCGAAGTAAACTATGTGCAACCTGATGTTCCGGTAGCTCGATATTCTCTTGCAACCAGCGAAAGCTATAAGAGCAAAGAAGGCGACAAAGTAGAAACCACAGAGTGGCACAATATTGTTTCGTGGCGAAATAATGCTAAGTATGCAGAATCGTACCTCGACAAGGGCATGCTAGTTTATATCGAAGGAAAACTTCAAACTCGCAAATGGGATGCTCAAGATGGAACCACTCGTTACACTACCGAAATTGTTACTGATCAGATAAAGATTTTAGAAAAACGTGAATCACGCGAAAATGCATCACCGTACGAACAAAGAGCAACAAACTCGACCCCAACTCCCGCAGCAACACCTGCTCAAGCTCCTACTGCCAATGCAGCAGCTGATGAAAGTTTCGAAATCGATGACATTCTCGGAAAATCAGATGTTAACGACGACTTGCCATTCTAATTTTTAAAGCCTTGGATCCCGACCCTCTTATATACCAACCGATTATTCTCGCAGCAAGCTTGTTGTCAGCAAATGAAGTCATAATTGGACTTACAGCCATTGGTATACTATTGTTTTGCTCAGGAATGATTTCTGCTAGCGAAGTTGGTTATTTTAGTCTTACGGCAAAAGATATGAATAGACTAAAACATGGTTCGTCGAAGTCATCCAAACTTGTTCAAAACCAATTAAAAAAACCCGATTGGCTTCTTGCAAATATACTTGTTGCAAATAATTTTGTTAATGTAGGGATAGTAATTATTTCGACATACATTTCCCCATATTTGTTTTCTGGAATAGAAAGCCCTATACTTAACTTTCTTGTTCAAATGGTTGGAGTTACATTTCTGATTTTAATGTTTGGCGAAATGCTTCCTAAAATTATTGCAGCAAAATTTCCGCTAAAACTTGCAAAAATGATGTCTCTTCCTCTTTCTATTGCAGGCAAGGTTTTTTTTCCTCTTA
>JAQVGK010000257.1 GCA_028696755.1 Bacteroidales bacterium
AACATGCAGCCTTTCGCTAAACGATGAAAATATTAAATCGGGAAAGTTTAAAGTGTGTTTGGAATATCACATAGGTAATTGTCAGGCACCCTGCATTTCGGCTGTTGATGAACAAACTTACTCGGTTTGGATTGATGATGTGAGAAAAATTTTGAAGGGTGATTTGCACATAGTTCAAGATTATCTTGCAAAAAAAATGCAGGAGCACGCCATAGCTCTAGAGTATGAAAAAGCAGCATTGATAAAGTCAAAAGTTGACATTATTCAAAATTATCGCAGCAAATCGACAATTGTAAACACAAATATTACTAATACTGAGGCTTTTGGATTTGCAAAGGATATAAACTCTGTTTACATAAATTACCTTAGAATTCAAAACGGCACTGTTATAGCAGCACATTCGGCAGAGTTACGTAAGAAAATTGATGAAAGCGACGAAGATATGTTGCTTTATGCGGTTTTCGAAATCAGAGAATTGATGGGTAGCAACGCTAAAACAGCTCTTTTACCATTTTTGCCTGAGTTTACAATCGAAGGATTAAAAACCGAATGTCCAAAAAAAGGCGACAAACTTCAGGTATTAGAACTTGCCAACCGCAATGCAAAATTCTTTATGCTCGAAAAGCACAAGCAGGTTGAGAATAAAAATCCCGAGCGTCATGCACAACGAAAAATGGAAACCCTGCAAAAAGATCTGGGGTTAAAAGAATTACCAATACATATCGAATGCTTCGACAACTCCAATATTCAGGGAACAAACCCAGTTGCTGCTTGTGTTGTATTTAAAAATGCACGTCCTTCAAAAGCTGATTACAGGCATTTTAATGTAAAAACAGTAACCGGACCCGACGATTTTGCATCAATGACCGAGATAGTTTTTCGTCGCTACAAACGAATGCTTGACGAAAATACCGATCTTCCGCAACTGATTATTATTGATGGAGGCAAAGGACAACTAGGCGCTGCTGTTGAAAGCCTAAAGCAACTTAATCTCGACATTCCGATTATTGGAATTGCAAAACGATTAGAAGAAATCTATTTCCCGGGCGATTCCGTTCCTGTTTACCTCGACAAAAACTCCGAATCCTTAAAAATAATTCAACAAGCACGCGACGAAGCACATCGATTTGGAATTAGCTTTCACCGGAATAAAAGATCGGCAAACTTTGCAGTATCGGAGCTTGAAAACATTGATGGTATAGGCGAAAAAACTATCGAACAACTTTTGTCAAAATTTAAAAGCGTTGCTGCAATAAAAAAAGCAGAAGTCGCAGAAATCGAATCGGTAATTGGAAAATCTAAAGCCAAGGCGGTTGTGGATTATTTTGGCAAGCGGTAAGCGGTGTTTTCCTGCAAATTTTACTTGTGAGCTATACCATTACAAATTTATAAATTACTGACCACCGATTACAAAAAAATGCAGCATGCTAAACCCCTGCAAAAACCGACATGCCGACCACAGCTTACCGCTTACCAATCATTCGACAAACCTCATCAACAGACGTTTTCTTAACATCAACAACCAAATAATTCTCCCACTGATATTTCTCAATAAAATCATTAACATTGATGTCGCGGATTGTGAGAATAAACTTTTTACCAGGATTTTCATTTATTTTCTTTAGAGAATCTGCCCAGCCTTTATCCTCAAGCTCCATTTTTCCACACTCGTCAATAATTATAAGCTCGTTCATTTTAAACGAGTTTTCGAGAATTTGCTTTCCGAACAAAAATCCCTTTTCGCAAACCGAGTACTTACCAATCCTGTCACATTCTTCACACTCGATAACTCTCAGAATTTGTTCTCGCTTATGAGTTACAGCATCAACCACATCATAACCTACAAGCACATCGTTAACAAAAACTTTTTCGGAGAAGAATCCGCCACAATTATTTCCACAATTAGTAAGATGCTCATACGCTTTCTTTGCTAAAGTAGTTTTTCCGTCAGCAATTTTTCCGGATAGAATAATAATTTGTGGAGTTTTACTCGATGGATTTTGATACTGTTCCAAACGCTTGCTCGCGTTTATCACAATAGAATAAAAAACTTTAACTGGATTGCGTATTGCAGTTTTAAAATCGGGAACTGCCGACACAAAAACAGGAAGACTCTCCAATGAAAGTTCCAATGCTTTTGGCAACTGATTAAACGACGATCTTCGAAAAAAATCGCGAATCTTAGGATTATAAAGTTCAACAGCAAGAACTGCAAAGCCGAGAATCATCAGCACAGCTCTTAGATTCATGTCTAAACCATAAAAAAGAATATAGCTTAAAATCTTTTGAACCAGATTCCACGCCATTGCCAATACCGAACCCACAATAAATCCCACATAAGTTCGGCCTAAAATCAATACTGCAATCTCTAGTAAAACTGCTTCGGTAAAAATCGCAATCATGGGCCCGAAAATTACTGCCGATGGAGATAATGTTTTGAGTAATGCACAAATTAGACCGGCGCGCCAAAAGATTCCTTTCTCCTTGAATGTATAGGCAAACGAAATTAGAATTATTAGTCCGATTGCGGTTAAAATATTACCACAAAAAGGTATACGCAGATTGTGAAGGAAAGATCCAAAAACAATTTCCGAAGCTGCCCAAACTGTGCCAACAACAGATGCTTTTACCCATTTATTATTCAATAAAACTTCAGTCATTGAGAATGCAAATTTTGCGGGCACAATATTTAAACAAGTGATAGCCTGCAGCAGCCTCCGACACAAGTGTAAAAAGCATTTCCGAATCCAGAATCTCGGTTGCGCCGATAATATTTACACCTTTCTTAAACAGAATCTGTGGTAAAATTCCGGCAGAAGGGCCAGTTACAACTAACTTTGTTCCAGGATTTACTACATCTAATAAACCGTCAATAGTATTATTTACCAAACTTAAGCCAGTAATAATTACGATGTCGGAATCGGGAATTACTTCAGAGTATTTTTCGGCAGGCACAAAATATTTTTTATCGTCTCCTTTTAAAGCTCCTTCGTCGAGTTCGAGTACTCTAAGTTTCACATCTTTGTCAGCCAGCAAATTTATGTATGATCTAAAAGCACCAACTAAAGTAACTTTAGCTCCACTTGTAAACTCAAGTAAATCAATAGGATCGGCATCGTTTACAATTCTATAGCCTGAGTCTTTTAAAGATTTTGAAGAAATTGCATTTAAAACTGCAATCTTTGCAGTATCAATCAATCCGCTATTTTTTTCAGTTTCAAATAAGTCTGCAACAGATTTTCCAACAAATTTTGAAGGCGAAAAATCATCAAAATTCCGATCTTTTTTTTCGGGAACTCTACCGCCATCGTCTATGGTACTAGATGTTCCTACGCTTCCATCCGATAGCTCAACTGCAGTTAATCGCAAACCAAAAACGATGCGCCGAATGAGCAAATTTCTTAAATTCAAATCCAGTTCGTCAAGATATTTCAAAATTTCATTTCTAATCATTAGCCAAAATTGAAAAGCCAAAGCTACGAAAAAACCGTATGAATTGCATTCTATTTATAACTCAAAACCAGAGAAATTTAACTAATTTTAATGTTTAAGCCAAATTAGCATGTTTTTTATCCTAACAAATAATAGTCTGAATGAATGTTCAGTAATGCTTCTAATCTTATTTCAATTATTGGCAAATTGTTACGAAGGTTAATAGCTATATTTGCTTCCAACACGATTAAAGAAATAATTTAGTTCAGCGCTGAAACCATTCGTAAAAATTAGTACAAATTCTATAATTTCAACACCAAAATAAGCAAATGTTATTAACGCGAATTGACGAATTTTTCTTTGGCGTGTTTAGATATACAGGTTCTGACAGAAACATGTTGTCGTAAAAAATAATAAACGAGGTCGTATGCTATTTGCTTTCTTATAATTCGTTAATTCGCGTTAAATATTTAACAGCATTAGCAAATAATTAACATCTAATAATTTAGTTATGTTTCCCCTGATTCTATTTATTCTTATACTTATCGTTTAGTCCGATCCCCTGCAAAACCAGTGGAGTTATTTTTTCGAGTCGCGCCAATCTTGTTGATTCATTTTTTGGTTGAGCTATAAATTCTGCAAATTCCCGTCTTTTCCCCAGAGAGAGTCCTTCGAATGCAGCTTTAAATTCATAATCGGTATCGAAAAGATTTTGTATCTCAACAGGAATTACAATTTCTTTATTCCTTTCTGCTTTAATCTCCTTTCCTGCTTCTGAATTTGCAATTGCCTCTTCGATATAATCCATTATCAACTTACGATTTGATGATATTTCTTCGATTGTTGTAAATCTCCATTGACGCAATGCTTTTGTAACACCATCTTGTGCATTTACAAGCTTTTTTGTCTCATCAGTCAGCAACGCTCCTTGATAAAACCAAATTCCAACATAATTTTTAAATGCGGCCATAGAGCTTATGTTTTTATCTTTGTGCATATACACGGGCGCTCCCCATTTTATCGTTTCTGTCATCCCCGACGATAAAAAAATCTCGCGTAGCAACTTTAGGCAGTCAGTCCATTGACCAGTCGAGTTTATATATTCATCTGCAGAATTATTTGTCTTCATCATTTAAAATTTTAACAAAATTATAAAACTTTATTTCATAAGAGTAGAGTATTATTGTTTAATTTTGAGCTGAATTTATAAGACAAAACTACAAACGAGATGAACACCAATAATTCTAAAATAATGCATAAGATTGTAATCACCTCAATTGTGATTTGTAATTTGTTATTTGTTTTTTCGGGCTCATTTGCATCGCACAAAGTTTACATAATCCATGGTTATGCAAATCCAAAATCGATAATGAACGACATTTATCGTGACGTAAAGAAAGCAGGTTTTGTTGCAGAGAATTATGCCTACCCGGGATTATATATGGAGCTTGATACTATTGGAAAGAGGCTCTATCAGGATGTTCTTAATGATGGCATTGATTCAGTTTCTTTTGTAACACATTCGATGGGTGGATTAGTTGTTCGGGCAATGTTAAAATATTCGGGAACAGACCAAAACTTCCCTAAAATTTATCGCATTGTAATGATTGCTCCGCCAAATCGAGGTGCCGATATAGCCGACTTTTTTAAGGAAGCAAAAAAAGTGAAGGTTTTACTTGGACCAAATGTTGAAAAAATGGAAACAGATTCAACCTCATATGCAAATCAACTACCAATACCATTCAACACCGAAATTGGAATTATTGTCGGTGTCCGCAGAAAAGACCGAGGCTACAACCATCTTATTCCTGGCAACGACGACGGCCTTTTAACTCCCGAAAGAGTTTACCTTGGCAACGAAAAAGACGTTGCAATAGTAAACTACGATCATTTAGGAGTTATTAAAAGGAAAAAATCGCGGCGATTAGTTGTTGAGTTTTTGCAGACTGGAGTTTTTTTGTCGAAGCCGTTGAATTAATTAGGGTCTGCTGAAAAACTCAACACTGTTCTAAATAGTGTCTATCTAACACCGCTATTTAGGTTAAATATAAAATTATTTAGGATATAGTTAAAGTGGAAACTATACTAATAAACTACAGGATTTATATTTACTGCCTAACTTTCTTGCTTGATCAAGAAAGTTACAAAGAA
>JAQVGK010000258.1 GCA_028696755.1 Bacteroidales bacterium
TATTGCTTCGTGAACTGTAATTATTCTACCCGTTTTCTTGATCGATTCTGCAATTGTTTCACGGTCGATAGGATAAATTGTGCGTAAATCAATTATTTCGACAGAAATTCCTTCTTTTTTTGCTAAAACTGCCGCTTTTTGCACTTCGCGAACCATTGCACCATAGGCTACTATTGTGACATCAGTTCCTTCCTGAACGACTTTTGCTTTACCGATTGGAATTGAAAACTTTTCGGTTTCCACTTCTTGTTTTATTGCCCTGTAAATTCGTTTTGGCTCCATAAACCAAATTGGATCTTCAGATTCCAAAGCCGAAATAAGCAGTCCTTTAGCATCGTGTGGAGTTGATGGAATAACTACTTTTAATCCAGGAATATGTCCCCAGATAGCTTCCAGACTTTCGGAGTGATGCTCGAGCGCGTTTATTCCACCACCGTAAGGCATACGAATTACCATTCCAGTTGTATATTTGCCACGACTTCTGTTTCTCATACGCGAAACGTGCGACACAACTTGATTAAAAGCAGGGTTCGCAAATCCCGAGAATTGCATCTCGATTACTGGCTTTAGTCCAGCCACTGCCATTCCAACCGCAGTACCAGCAATTCCAGATTCTGCTAGCGGAGAGTCAAACACTCTTTCTACTCCATACTTTTGCTGCAAGCCTTCGGTGACACGAAACACACCACCTTCAACACCAACGTCCTCACCATAAACAATTATTCTATCGTCTTCGGCAAGTTTTATATCTAACGCATCGTTAATTGCGTTTACCATGTTCATTACTTTTTTCATTGTGTTTTCCTTTTTATGTTTTCAGAAGTTAGATAACCGAAAACTGAAGCCAGATGTCGGGAAACAGAATTATTTGCACAATTTTCTGTGCTCTGTTTTCAGCCTTCTGTCTTCTGTTTTCAATTTTCATCATCTCACTTCTTGTAATTAGTAATTTGCTTTTTGTAATTTGTTTTTTTATTACCCACGAGCATTTTTCCATTGCAAAAACTTCTCATGCTCAATTTGTTGCTCTTTAAGATCAGCAGGCATATCAGCATAGGTGTATTTAAACACTTCTTCGAGTGCTACAGGTCCATAATTCTCAGCTTCGATAAACTGACGATCTATTTCCTTCTTGTAATCTTCAATCAGCTGTTCTTCCTGAGAATCATCATATAGCTTATTAGTCAGCAAATAAGCTTTTAATCTTTTCAACGGATCTTTACATTCCCATGATTCTTCTTCTTCTTTTGTACGATATTTTGTTGGATCGTCGGAGGTTGTATGTGCTCCTTTTCGGTATGTCACTGCTTCGATCAAAACTGGTCCATTACCAGAACGAGCATGTTCAAACGATTCTTTAACTGCTGCATACATTGCAAAAAAGTCGTTTCCGTCAACCTGAATTCCTTTTATTCCGTATGCATAGGACTTGATTGCAATACCGTCTGAAGCTGTTTGCACTTTGAAAGGAGTTGAAATTCCATACTGATTATTCTGAACAATAAAAACAACTGGAGCTTTCCAAACGCCAGCGAAATTCAACGCTTCATGAAAATCGCCCTCAGAAGTTCCACCATCACCAACAAATGTAAAAACTACTTGATCTTTTTTACGATAGTTGATTTCATAGCCAATTCCTGCTGCATGAACGAGTTGAGATGCAATTGGAACAGCGTAAGGTAAGAAGTTTTCGGCATTTTTAAAATTAACACCATCTTCATATCCCATGAAATACAGGAAAATCTCTTTTAGACTAGCTCCTTTTGCAAGGTAAGCACCCATTTCACGAAATGCAGGAACCAGCCAGTCTTCTTTACGCATTACACGCGCAACAGCTCCCGAAATTGCTTCCTGTCCATAATTTGGTGGATAGGTAAATATTCGGCCTTGACGCTGATACGAAACTATCATTTGGTCGGCAGTGCGAGCAAAAAGCATATCCTTGTAAGCCTTTACAAGCTCATCACTTCCGATTTCCGGCATGAATTTTTTATTTATTACTTTTCCTTCGTTGTCTATTATTTGAAAAATTTTTTTGTTAATTGGTTCGTATTCTTTAAACATAGCTTGTGTATTTTAGAATTTATCTAAATAACAGAAGATTCTTAAAATTGTTTATTGAAGCTGAAAAAGAATTAAACAAAAGAAGAATAGCTGATATCTATTAATCCGAAAAATAAATCATCAATCGACAGTACAACCTAATAAACTTAAAATTACTTTTGCAAAAAATTTTATTATGGCAGGCGAGATTATCATAGCACTTTTAACGCTTATAGCATTGGAAACAGTTTTAGGGATTGACAATGTCATTTTTATTTCAATCTTAGCCCAGCGGCTTCCGCAGAACAAGCAAAAAAAAGCAATCCGACTCGGACTTATTATTGCTATGGTATCGAGAATAATACTACTTTCTTTAATTTCGCTTATCTTGAGATTGAAAACTGATTTGTTTCATCTGTTTGGAGAAGGTTTTTCGGGTAAAGATTTAATACTAATAATAGGTGGGTTATTTTTGTTTTACAAAGCCACAACCGAAATTCGCCACAAGGTGCTGGGTGACGATGAAAATTATCAATCAAAAAAAGGTTCTAGCACATTCATAGCAATTTTAGCTCAGATTTTTGTTATGGATGTTGTATTTTCTCTAGATTCAATAATTACTGCGGTCGGATTAGTTGAACACATATGGGTAATGTATGTTGCAATCGTTATAACGGTCGGAATTATGATGTTTGCAGCCTATCCGATTAGTAAATTCGTTAACGATCATCCAACATTTAAGATGCTTGCCCTGGCATTCCTGCTACTTATCGGCTTTTCGCTTGTAACAGAAGGATTTGGCATCGAAATTCCAAAAGGATACATCTATTTCGCAATGTTCTTCTCGCTTATGGTTGACATTTTGCAAATGAAAATGAAGAAGCCGGTGGAGAAGAAGCAGTAGCTTGTAATGAGCAATTTATTTTGCAACACATACAGTAGGTCAAATTCATGAATTTGACCTACATAAGTATTGCAATCAGAAATCTCACATTGTTCACAACATTTTGCAAATCATTGCTGTTATTTAATTATATTTGCAAAAAACAGCAATGCCAAATTTGTACATCATAGCGGGTTGTAATGGTGCGGGAAAGACAACAGCATCATATACCATCTTACCAGAAATGCTGGGATGTAACGAATTTGTAAATGCTGACGAAATTGCAAAAGGCCTTTCTCCTTTTCAACCCGAAAAAGCTGCAATCGATGCGGGAAGAATAATGCTTCATCGTATAAAAGAACTGATAACACAAGATGTTGATTTCGGAATTGAAACAACCTTGGCATCGCGAACTTACGTTAAATTCATCAAAAATGCTGTCGAAAAAGGATACTTTATCACTTTAGTGGTTTTCTGGCTCGAGTCGCCAGAATTAGCTGGCAAACGAGTAAAGACTCGAGTTAAGCATGGTGGGCACCATATTCCCGAAGATGTAATTTACCGCAGATATAAATCTGGAATTAGGAATCTCAATAAACTATATCTGGATTTGGCCGACTTTTGGATGATAATTGACAATTCGGAAATTCCGCATAAATTGGTAGCTGAGGGACACAAAAAACAAAATAAAGAGATATATTTTACAGATACTTTCAATAAAATTGTTAATTTATGAACAAGCCTGAGGCAGAAGATATTAAAATAAAAATTCTGAAAGGAATTGATATTGCTGGGAAAAAGTTAATCGAAGATAAAATTCGTGAGGATGGTGACGTTGTCATTTCTAGAAATGGTAAAGTATTAATAATTAAAGCCAAAGATCTCCTCGACGATAAATAAGATAATTCCTTGATTCGTAAATCAGTTTTAAATTTCAAATTTACTAAAATGAAAAACATTAAACTTTTTCTACTATTTATTTCCATTGCTTTTACATTTTCGGCTACAGCACAGTATCACAGACAGGAATCATCATTGTATTTTCCCGATATTAAAGGATTAAAAACCTTGAAATGCGATTTTCATATTCACACAGCGTTTTCGGATGGAACTGTTTGGCCAGATTACAGGGTGCTCGAAGCAATTATGGATGGATTAGATGTTATTGCGATCACCGATCATATTGAGTATCGCCCTCACAAAGATGATATTAAAGGTGACCACAATCGTTCGTATGAAATAGCACTTGAAACAGCGAAAGAATATGGAATCACAGTAATAAAAGGTTCAGAAATTACAAGAGATATGCCTCCTGGGCACTTCAACGCTCTTTTTATTACCGATGCTAATGCTCTCGATGTTGAAAATTTTGAAGATGCAATTGCAGAAGCGAACAGTCAAGGCGGATTTGTTTATTGGAATCATCCTTGTTGGAAAGCACAACAGCCAGATTCTGTTGTGTGGTTCGATATTCACACAAAATTATTTGAGCAAGGTTACATTCATGGTATCGAAGTTGTAAATTTCAGTCAGTTTTGTCCAGAGGCATTTGAGTGGGCAAAAGACAAAGATTTAACAATGATGGGTGGATCGGATATCCACTCTACAACAGCAATGAGCAAATTCGAAAAACATCGTCCAATTACATTAGTATTTGCAAAGGATAAAGATGCCGAATCGGTTCGCAAAGCTTTGGACAAAAAAATGACCTTGCTATTCTTTAACGAAAGTCTGTATGGCGACAAAGAACTGCTCGAAGCGATGTTAGATGAGTCATTGATCATCGAAAAAAGGTACGACAAAGAACAAGATATTATGATTTTCGACATCACCAATCGCTCGTCCTGCCCAGTTATTTTATCGGCAGACAAGTCATTGCCACGCAGAACGGTTCCAAAAACTTTAACTATAGGTGCAAAATCAAATATACATTTTCATGTCGACATGTCGAAAGGAAAGTTTAAATCAATAAATTTTACAGTCGAAAATTACATTTCAGACTTGAGTGAACCTTTCATTTATCAGTTAAAGCTTTAATCCCACACAAAAACTATGAAAACAATTCTAATAACGGGCGCAACCAGCGGAATAGGTGAAGCAGCAGTAAATCTTTTTCAATCTAAAGGTTGGAAAGTTATTGCAACAGGTAGAAATAAAGAAAGACTTGATGAAATTGCAAAATCAGGCGCTGAAACATACAAACTCGACATAACTAATCAACAGGAAATAAACAACTTAGTAACAAGCATAACCGCTGCGGGGAAAAAGATTGATGTACTTTTGAACAATGCGGGTTATGGTCAGTTTGGAACTATTGAAGAAACCTCCGACGAAAAAGCACGCGCACAGTTCGACACTAACGTTTTTGGACTAGCCGCCATGTGCCGAGCATTTATTCCACTTATGCGAAATAATGGTGGAGGTCGAATTATAAATGTTTCGTCAGTTGCTGGAAAAACATCCATGCCAGGCGGTGGATGGTATGCTGCGAGTAAATTTGCTGTAGAAGCAATTTCAGATGCATTAAGATGGGAAACCAAGCAGTTTGGAATTAAAGTATCTGTAATTCTGCCAGGCCCAATTAAAACCGGATTTGCAACAACAGTAAATTCGAATGTTGTAATAAATGAAGATGGTCCTTACGGAAC
>JAQVGK010000259.1 GCA_028696755.1 Bacteroidales bacterium
ATCGTTACCGCCTCCTCCACAAGTAGGATGGGTTATGCTGCTATTATAACCGACAGCAGTTGGTTGAGTGATGGTGACAGTTTCAACGAATTCACATTGGCCTATTGCGTCAGATATTGTTATTATATATGCTCCAGGCGGCAAATTCGTTGGGTTATAATTATTATTTGCTATTGCTACTGGGCCAGACCATGTTAATAAGTACGGCGCTGTTCCACCAGAAGGAGCTCCTACAGTAATAGAGCCATTATTTGCTCCATTGCAGGTAACATTGGTGTGAGAAACAGTAGATTCAATACCGTTTATTGTGAAATTGATTGATTGTTGAGTGTTGAAATTATTACAGATGTCGTTTACACCTCCGTTTATCACTGTGAGCGTATAATTGCCATCATGTGCTAAATAATCTGCTAATTCAAGAGTCCATAAATCGTCATAAAATGTTCCTGCATAAGTAGAGGCAGCAGCTGCTTCACAAACTGCACTCCATGTATCAGAAATATTATATGTTCCTGCAGGTCCAGTTAGAATAAAATCGGCAGGTTGAACAGATCCGCACCATAATCTTTCAGAAAACTGCACTGTTAATGATGATTGACCGCAAACTGGAGGGTAAACAATATTTGACATACTTGGGCCTGTGTTATCAACTATGGTTGCAGATCCGCCAAAATTAATAGAATACCCACTAGTAGATGCAGAGAAATTACTAACGTTAACAACATAAGTGCGCCCTGCTACAACATTTAGCGAGCTATTCCAATTGCTACACGAGTTTGGTCCTTCACATGTGGTTGAACCACCACCTACGCCAGTATTCCCAGTGTTTCCACAATAATTACAGATTACTGGTCGGTTGGCTGCAACAGAGTAATTTACTAAATCAAAACAATCTACTCCACCATTAAGGCTAAAAACTGCCCAGTCGTAGTCGTCAGAACCACTTACAGGAGCGATAGTAAAGTTTACGGTGCCTGTCGTTTGAGCAACAAAGGTGTACCACATATTATTGTCTTCACCTGTTACAAGACAGTTTGGGCAGTTGTTTGTGCTTACTGCCATACCCTGTTGAGCGTTGAAATCGTATAAATCATAGTAATTTCCTTCACCTGAAGCTGATACTGGATGTGAGTTGTTTAAGTTACAAAGTGGTAATGCACCTAAACAGTCGGCACTTGTTGGTGCAGGTAAACGTCGATATGCAAAAACACCAGCGGCAACAACACTAGTTGAACAATAATATTGATAAATACCAACTCGGTAAGTCCCAGCGGCAGGAGCAGAAAAAACCAACTCAGAACCTAGTCCACAATGGTCATCGTTATAAGCTCCAGCAATTGCAACTCCAGCATTTGTGTATATTTCTATTTGAGTGTCGACGGAATTGGAACCTCCTCCATCACAAAATGAGAAAACAAATGTTTCTCCTGGATATGTTGCGACAAAAGTGTAATACCTATATGTATTAACAGCAGTTGTTTGCCAATTAGTATTAGGGGATAATGCTCCTGCACTCGTAGCACCTGCACAAATGGCAAAAGTTTTATTGCTTAAACTCAGCAATAAAACTGTAGAAATCGCAAAAAATAAAAATTTTCGCATAATATGTTGGGGTTTTAATTATTTATCAAATTACTCTTCTCTCAATATACTGTTCTCTTTTAATTCATTAACCATCTGGTTGTATTTTTCTGGATTTTCCTCAATCCATTTATCTTTTTCTATTCTGTAATTTTCAACATCAAGCTCTGCATTACCAGTTTTTTTGTACTCAGGGAAATCATCAGGAATATTTCTTTTTTGAGATCCCATGATTGCAACATTCTCTGGTAGTTCGTCGGGGTTAAGAATTACTCCATTAACACTAACCGTTGAAAAATCAAAATCAACATTATGAGTTAATAGGATATTTCTGATGTAAGATGCAGATATGTTTTCTTTGATATATAACTGAAAACGATCCTTCCCGTTTCCCGCTTTAAAAAACCTGCCAGACGAAATACCATCTTCTGCTAATAAATCATCAAGCAGAATTTGAGCTTGCTCATCATTTTCTAGGTTTTGTACATAAAAATAAACTGTAAGCTCGTCTCCAACGATTTTCTTTTGGGTAAATTCCATTTCTCCTGATTGAGCCATCATAAAAATCGAACCCAACAAGGTAATGCCCATTAAAATCAATTTTCTCATAGTTGTATTTGTTAGTTTCTAATCAAATTTACTCGTCCTTTTTTAGTTTGAAGATTGCCAAATTTGTCGAGCGTTTTAATCTCCCACAGATAAAAACCTGGTTTTGCTTCTGCTCCGATATTATTTATCTTTCCATTCCACATAAAATTTGGACTGTCTGATTCAAATACCGCATTCCCATTACCATCAACAATAATTAGCTTATAGGATTCAAATTCCATATTTTCTCCAATAGGACCAAAATTTGAGTTGACTCCACCACTGTTAGGAATAAATGCGTTTGGCACAAAATAAACATGCTCAATTACAATGTTTACTTTTTCAGAAGTCTCTGATTTGCAACCAAAATCATTTATAGCAACAAGTTTAACTAGATATTCTCCTCCTCTTTCAAACTCAAAACTAATCTCTTTTTCGCTAAATTGCTGATTATCAATGCTCCACAATAATCTCAATTCTTCTTTATTATTGCAAGTAAAGTAATATAAATTTTCTGAATTCTCAAAATTAATTTTTACATTAGTTGATTCGTTGATAGTTATTTCCCTCAACTTCTCAGTTTTTAAGCTCTTATTATTATAATTTAAAATTGCTTCGGGCTTGTATATTCCGCTCTCAATATATGTGTGAGATGCAGTATTGCCATATACTCTCAAGTTTTCGTCTGTATTCCAAATAACTTCACAGTTTTCGGGAACGTTAATGGCTCTAAAAATTACTTTTGCAGGAACACAATTTTCAACTATTTCTACCGAAAAAACAACTTTGTCAACAGATGGAGTGTAATTATTAATAGGTGTTTGAGTATTATCGTCTGAATTTGAGCTTTTCTCTGCATTATTGGTAGTATTATTTACGGAATTTACTTCGTTGCTGGTTTCTTGTTGATTAGTATTCGAATTAGTTATTTCGTTTTCTATGTTATTTGATAAGTCATTATTTTCAATTGTATTTTGAACGTTGGAATTATCAATAGAGTTATCAATTTCAATTTCATTTACTTGATCGTTGCCAGTAATGTTATCTTCGGCGCTGTTGGATTCAGTTATTTGTGTCGAAGCAATTTTTTCAGTTTTGCTGTTATCATTATTAATAACTTGCGATAAGAATATAACAGAACCAACTGCAATTATTAGTGCAGTGGCAACCAAAATAGTTTTTGTAAGACCGCTTAATCCTGGAGGTTTTGGCAAATCTTTTTCGAGTTTTATCCAATCGTTGTGATCGTAAGGTGCCTCGTACCCGTCGAGTAATTTCTTTATGTTTTCCATATCATTCATTGATATTACCATATTTTTCTATAAACATACTTTTTAATTTTCCTTTTGCTTTTGCGAGATTCGATTTTGAAGTTCCGATGCTAATGTTTAGCATTTCGGCAATTTCTTTGTGCGAATACTCTTCAATAACATAAAGGTTAAACACTGTTTTGTATGCAGGCGACAATTCTTGTATCAGTTCAATAATCCTTTCAGCTCCGATATTTACCATTTTAATTTTGTCAAGATCCTCTTCTGAGTCGTCGGTAAGATTGATTAATCCAGTTTCTGAATCGGAACTAAAACTCATCTTGTTTTTGCGGCGAATACAGTCAATAGTATTATTAACTATTATTCGTCTAATCCATCCTTCAATTGAGCCTGTATGTTTAAAGTGTTTAATTTTTTCAAAGACCTTAAGAAAACCGTCGTGCAGAAAATCTTTTGCTTCATCCTTGTCCTTTGCATAACGCGAGCATAAACCTAACATTTTTCCGTATGTAAACTTGTAGAGCATCTGCTGACAGTCTCTGTCTCCACGGATACAACCGTCCACAATCTGCTTTACATCCTCTTGGTTGTTAAGGTTCATATCTACTGTTTTCGTTTTAATGACGTAAGTTTTTTTAATTAGTTGTCTGTTGGGTTAAAAATTTTCCGAAAAATATTGAAAATTATCAATAAAAAAAAGCAAAAAAAATGTTCGATTTATTTGGGTGTTTCTAAAAGGCTTTTTCTATCTTTGCCAGACTAGAATATAAAACACATAAAAATGGAATTAACTCACATCGAACACATTGGTATTGCTGTAAAATCTATAGATGAAGCAAAGAAGTATTATGAAGAAGTTCTTGGTTTGAAATGTTATGCTGTTGAAGAAGTAAAGGACCAAAAGGTAAAGACTGCATTTTTCAAAATAGGACAGACAAAGATTGAATTACTCGAATCTACCGATCCCGAAGGTCCAGTTGGTAAATTTATTGAGAAAAAAGGCGAAGGAATTCATCATATTGCATTTGCAGCAAAAAATATTGGTGGCTCATTGGCAGAACTGGAAGAAAAAGGAGTTATGTTAATTGATAAGACACCAAGAAAAGGAGCCGAAGGTTTAGATATTGGTTTTTTGCATCCTAAATCCACTTTTGGAGTTTTAACCGAACTTTGCGAAGATAATAACAAGTAGAAATAAATTCACACACTAGAACAAATTACAATGGCAATCGAAGACAAGATTAAAAAGCTGGTTGAATTGCGTGCCGAGGCTCGAATGGGGGGCGGAGCAAAGAGAATTGATGCTCAGCATGCAAAGGGTAAACTTACTGCAAGGGAGCGCGTAGATTTACTTTTGGACGAGGGTAGTTTTGAAGAACTCGACATGTTTGTTACTCACCGTTTAACCGATTTCGGACTAGAGAAGGAACAATATCTTGGCGATGGAGTAGTTACTGGATATGGTACTATTGATGGTCGCTTGGTTTATCTCTATTCTCAAGACTTTACAGTTTTGGGTGGATCTCTTTCGGAAACAAATGCAAAGAAAATTTGCAAGGTTATGGACATGGCTATGAAAGCTGGCGCTCCGGTTATCGGACTCAACGATAGCGGTGGTGCTCGTATTCAGGAAGGCGTTCTAAGTCTTTCGGGCTATGCCGAGATTTTCCAGCGAAATATAGAAGCGTCGGGTGTTATCCCTCAATTGTCGGCAATTCTTGGTCCTTGTGCTGGTGGAGCAGTATATTCTCCAGCTCTCACCGATTTTATCCTAATGGCAGAAGGTATTAGCTATATGTTTGTAACTGGTCCGAAAGTTACAAAAACTGTAACTGGCGAGGATATTACTACAGAGAACCTTGGTGGTCCAATGATACATGCTTCGAAATCTGGCGTTGCTCATTTTGTCTCTGAAAACGAAGAAGAAGCTATGAAAATATTAAGAAATTTAATTTCTTATATGCCTCAAAACTTCATGGAAAATCCTCCTCTTGTTGATTGTGATGATCCAGTTGATAGATTGTGTGATGATTTGAATTCTATTATTCCGGATAATCCAAATAAACCATATAATGTAATTGATGTTGTAACTTCCCTTGTTGATAATGGAGAATTCCTCGAAGTTCATAAGTAT
>JAQVGK010000260.1 GCA_028696755.1 Bacteroidales bacterium
TTTAAAATAATTCTCGCCCACCTGCAAAGCCTGTTCTCTCGAAACGGATTGAGCATTTATCAAACCAAAACTAAAAACAAAAACTAAACTAAGTATCAGATTCTTCATAACATAATTTTAATTGTGTAAAATTAAGATTTAGACTGTAGTAATGTTTAAAATGTCTGCTAAAAACATAAAATTTATACAAAAGTTTAAATTAGGATGTTTGCATTAATGATATTTTAGTCAAAAGAAAGCTAGCTCCGAGCGTTAGGATTTTGATATCTTAATAATTTCGTAACAGCAGTATTAAAATCACAACAAAAAAAAGATTATGTTTGTAAAATAAAATCAAAACGACATGAATATCGGTTCAAAAACAAAAATTATTGCTACGCTTGGTCCGGCAAGCAATGACAGAGAAGTATTGAGAAAAATGATTATGGCTGGTCTGGATGTTTTTAGGCTTAACTTTTCGCATGGCACACACGAAGATAAAATTCCAATAATAAACACGATACGTGAACTCGAGACTGAATTAAAAGTAAATGTAGCGATTTTAGTCGATTTGCAAGGTCCTAAGCTTAGGATTGGGGTTGTTGAAAACGAACCAGTAATATTGAAGGATGGCGACAAGATTCACTTTTGTACCGATAAGGAGCACAAGGCTAAGGACACTTACTACATGAGTTATGCAGATTTTCCGAAAGATGTAAAACCTGGAGATGTAATTTTAATTGATGATGGTAAATTAAAATTGGAAGCTATAAAATCGGATGGAGAAAAGATTGTTACGGCTAAAGTAATTCATGGTGGTCCGCTTAATTCTCGAAAAGGTGTAAACTTACCCGACACCAAGACTAGTTTACCAAGCTTAACAGAAAAAGATAAAGAAGATTTGCTTTTTGCTCTTAATAACGATGTTGACTGGATTGCGCTGTCGTTTGTTAGAGATCCAAAGGATGTTATAGAGCTTCGCGAGTACATTTCTGGTTTCAACAAAGAAATAAATATTATTTCGAAGATAGAAAAACCCGAGGCTGTTAACAATATGGATGCGATAATTCGATTGTCGGACGGCATTATGGTTGCCCGTGGAGATTTAGGTGTTGAAATGAATTTTGACAAAGTTCCAGTTATTCAGAAAATGATTGTTGACAAATGTATCGAGATGTCGAAACCTGTAATTATTGCTACGCAGATGCTCGAAAGTATGGTTACTAACTTTAGACCAACGCGTGCCGAGGCAAATGATGTTGCAAACTCAGTTCTCGATGGTGCTGATGCATTAATGCTAAGTGGTGAAACATCTGTTGGTTGCTATCCAGTAGAAACAATCGAAGCAATGCAGTCAATAATTGATTTTACAGAAGCTAACCGTAACATTTTTTATCGCAATCACGAACCAGATACTTTTAGCAACAACTTTTTACCCGATTCACTCTGCTACAATGCTTGTCTAATGGCTCAACAAACTAATGCAAAAGCAATTATTCCTTTTACTTTTTCGGGTAATACAGCAATAAGATTATCGAGTCAGAGACCAAAAGCAGAAATCTTTGTTTTTACGGCCAACAAAAAACTATTGAGGCGATTGCCATTGCTTTGGGGGATAAGCACATTTCATTTCCCGCTTTTCGATTCAATTGATAAGGCAATTGAGTATTCTATTGCTCATCTTCTCGAGAAAGGATTAGTGCAAAAAGGTGATTTAGTTATTCATGTGGCTAGTACTCCGATTACAGCGAAAGAAAGAACTAATATGATTAAATTGAGTAGGGTATAGCGGTGGCTTCGACTCCGCAGTCACCTATGGTTGAGCATTAAGCGGGAAGCATTTTGATTACCAAAATTTTGAAAACTGATCCGTGTGCAATATAAAAAAATAGCAATATATTACTTCTCGGGCACTGGCAACTCAAAAAATGTTGCACTATGGCTATCAAAACTTGCTGAAGATTCGCAAGCAGAAAGTAAAATAATAAACATTGCTCAAACCGATCGCCTAAACATTGAGAAGCCTGAAGCAGATGCATTGGTAATATTTGTTTCACCTGTTCATGGCTTTAACTATCCGCCGGTGATGCTACATTTTTTATTCAGATTCCCTCGAGCAAAGAATAATGTTGTTTTGATGAATACCAGAGCAGGAATGTTGATTGGAAACTGGGTTACTCCCGGACTTTCGGGGGCGACATTTTATTTTGCTTCACTAATTCTAGCTTTAAAAGGATTTAAAATAAAGTCTTTCTTTCCAGTTAATCTACCGTCGAATTGGATTTCGGTTCATCCTGGACTTAATAAAAGAACTATTGAAAAAATTCACCTGAAAGAAAAACTGAGAGTTATAAAATTTGGAGAAAAGATTTTTGCTGGGAAATCAGATTTTCGTGCATTAATCGAGATCTTAGATGTTTTAATTATTCCTGTTGCCATTTTATATTATTTTCTCGGTCGCTTTATAATTTCCAAATCTTACTATGCTTCCTTAGATTGCGATAATTGTGGTCTGTGTATAAAATCATGCCCTGTTAAAGCGATAAAAACAATTGATAACAGACCTTTTTGGACATTTAAGTGCGAGAGTTGTATGCGTTGTATGAGCAACTGTCCAAAAAAGGCAATAGAAACCGGACATGGATTTATTGGAATAATCGTCGCTATTTATTTTGCTTTGCTTTTGCCAATATTTTATGAGATTACCAAATTGGAATTATTTGTGAGCAAATACAGCATTGTTGAACTAATTTTTGAATCGCTCATATTTTTAGGTTTATTTGCAATCTGGTATCTGATGATACACTTTTTACTACGTTTTAAATTTTTTGAACGAATCATTGTTTACACATCGCTTACGAAATTCAAGTTTTGGGGTAAAAGGTATAAGGCTATAAAGGGGTATTGATGTGTATAAATAGTTGTTTTACAGACAAACACATAAATAAAACAAATTCTTAGTACAGAAAAGCAATTTTTGGCATCAAAACCAATTTTCGATCTTCTTGCTTGACGGCAATATTTTACTTAACAAAAACTTGACAAACTATGCCACATTGCTCTTTATTTCAGTCCCATACTTAATAATTTCGTACACGATTGGATTCGAAATATTGAAATCAGATTCCCTAAATGGGTGAGGCTCAATTCGACTATCAATTGACCTACGTAATCTCATCAAATTTACCTGCATTTCAATCAGATTATTGAAATCTTTAAACACAATAGCAATATCAATATCACTATCTTCGTTAAAATTACCTTTAGCAAATGAGCCAAACAAAATCACTTTCACATTACTATAATTCTGCGAGATCAAATCAGCGTATTTCGTTGCGATATTTAAAGCATCTTTTTTATCCATTCTCTTAAAATTTCAATTCGTTTAACCCATTTTTCGGTATATTCAAGTGTGCTTAATTGATAAAACTCCTTTAAATAGTCGTCATATCTGGCATTCAAATTAAAAGATGTTATTTCATCAAGCCAATCAGAATACTCACTCGATAAACTTATTTCGGATAATTCTGCTAGTCTATACAAATTGTGTGTAAATGGAGCATGTTTTTCTTTCTTCTTTACATATACTGCTTTGAGCAATTTTTCAATCGTAATATGGCCAATAAATAAAGTCCAATTATATCTTCGAGCATTAAACAATGTTAACATGGATTCATAATCAGAGTCGGATGTCTCAACCCAATGCAAAACAATTTTGTCAACATCAATATTATTCAAATCCTCATGCATTAACAAAGTTTAGTACAAATATAACACATTTTCTTAAATTTATCAACATAAAGCTCTCTTGCTTCTAATTCTTCTTAAACAGCGAGTCAACAAATTCTCTTTTATCGAAAACCTGTAAATCTTCTATTCCTTCACCGATACCAATGTATTTTACCGGAATTTTAAACTGATCGGAAACACCGATAACTACGCCACCTTTTGCTGTTCCGTCGAGTTTTGTTACTGCGAGTGCTGTAACTTCGGTCGCTTTGGTAAAGTGTTTTGCCTGTTCGTATGCATTCTGACCAGTAGATCCGTCGATTACAAGTAGTACTTCGTGTGGAGCATCAGGAATCACTTTTTGCATTACACGTTTAATCTTTGTCAGTTCATTCATAAGATTAACTTTGTTATGTAAACGACCAGCAGTATCAATAATTACAACATCGGCACCTGCATTTTTCGCAGAATTAACGGTATCGTATGCCACCGAAGCTGGGTCTGAGCCCATATTTTGGCGAATCATCGGAACACCTACCCTATTTGCCCATATCTGAAGTTGGTCAATTGCCGCTGCTCTAAATGTATCAGCAGCACCAATGTAAACCGATTTTCCAGCTTGTTTAAATTTGTTTGCAAGCTTGCCAATTGTTGTGGTTTTGCCAACGCCATTAACACCAACAACCATTATTACATAAGGTTTTGCATTTTCAAAAACCTTATCATCATTAAGCGCATCGCTATGATTTTCCTCGAGAAGTGAAGCAATTGTGCTACGCAAAAGTTCGTTCAATTCTTCCGTACCAACATATTTATCACGTTTTACTCTTTCCTCTATGCGTTCAATAATTCTCATCGTGGTTTCCACACCAACATCCGATGTTAAAAGAATTTCTTCGAGTTCATCAAGAACATCTTCGTCAACTTTCGAACGACTAAAAATAACTCGGTTAAGTTTGTCGAATACACTGCTGCGGGTTTTTTCTAAGCCCTGATCTAGCTTCTCTTTTTTCTCTTTCCCAAATAGTCCGAAGAAGGCCATAATGCAATTTTTTTGCAAAGATAAGAATTTTGAATGAAGTCGAGAGGTTGTATGGATAAGTTTTTTAGCAGGAATAAATTTCAAATTTTCGCATATTCTAAGAAAATTGTTTGAGAATAAAGGATGATTGGTTAGTTTTGAAAAAAAGTCAACATTAAAATCAAACCTCCATCATGAAAACCTCACTTTTAATCATCACAATTTGCTTATCACTTTTATCGTGCAGTATTTTCAAATTTGCAAAAAAACCAAATATTGAAGAAATGAGTTTCCAGAAAGCTAATTATCTCGAAGAAACCCATCCAATATCGCAATGGTTAAAAGATTTTGAGCCAACAAAAACAGTAATCATTGGACCCGAAAGAGAATACAAATCTTTGTACGAGTTCTTTAATAAGAATTATAAGATTTCGAATGTTTATGTTTTGGTCGAAGAGGGAAGCTACTACTCCGACGATGAAATTTGGGTAGATGGTCAAAACATTGTGATTGAAGGCGTTGGAAAAGTACACCAATATTGCAACAAGCTATATTCTAGCGTTATGGTAATTGTTGGCACAAATGTAATGGTTAAAAATCTTCACATGCAACACACTCAACCTGGCGATGGTGAATATCAAAATTGTAGCGGCAGAGTAATAATGTTCGACAATGCTCATTTTTGTGTTATTGATGGATGCGATTTAAACGGATGCGGACTGGCAGGATTACACGACAATCTTGGGAATTCGGATATTCTGGTCAGAAATTGCTACATACACAACAACTCACTGGGAGCATACACC
>JAQVGK010000261.1 GCA_028696755.1 Bacteroidales bacterium
TTTGTAAAAAATATAGATGACATTATTAGTGCAGAAGAAATACTAATAAACGCAAAACTAAAAGCTGAAGAAAGCGATCGTCTTAAATCAGCATTTCTCGCGAACATGAGCCACGAAATTCGTAGCCCAATGAATGGGATACTTGGCTTTGCTAATCTTCTTAGGCGAAAAGATTTAAGTGAAGAAAAGAAGAAACAATTCATCGACATTATTAATAATAACGGAAATCAATTATTAGTTTTAATTGATGATTTACTAGATATTGCAAAAATTGAAGCTAATCAGCTTAAAATAGAACCTAGAAATTGTAATTTAGCAAGTATTATTAACGAAATTTATTTGCAATACAAACCAAAAGCTGATGAAAAAAAATAAACTTCATTATCCATAGTCAACAGGATGAGCACGAGTTCGATATTTACTCCGATTGCTACAGGATAAAACAAATAATTACCAATCTTGTTACCAATGCACTAAAGTTTACAGCCAAAGGTAGGATTCAAATCTTTTACAAAGTAGAAAACGAAAAAATAACTATTGAAGTTTCTGATACTGGAATTGGAATCGACAAATCAAATCTAGAAAAGATTTTCAACAGGTTTGAGCAAATCGAAAACTCGCATTTATCTCTATCCTCTGGCACAGGCTTAGGTTTGGCTATTACCAAAGGGCTCGTAAAACTGCTTTATGGAACAATTAAAGTCGATAGCCAATCAGATGAAGGAAGTACTTTTACTGTCTGTCTCCCAGCATTTGCCGAACATCACACCAGAGATTCAAAGCAGCATCAAATATCAGAACAAATTATTCCACAAAACATTGACCAAACAAAAACCATCTTGATTTGCGAAGATGAAGAAGCAAACTACTTATATCTTGCAGAAATTATGCATTTAAAAAATTTAAACATATTAGAGCCGAAAATGGTCGAGAAGCTGTTAAAGCAATAAAAGAAAATCCCGACATCTGCCTTGTTTTAATGGATTTAAAAATGCCTTTGATGGATGGACATGAAGCAAGCAAAATAATAAAATCTATTAGGCCTAAAATTCCAATAATTGCACAAACTGCATATGTACTTGAAGAGCCTGGTAAGAATTTAATTGGAAGTAGTTTTAACGATTGCATTACTAAACCTGCTGCACCTGAAGAAATCATTTCAAAAATACATTTAAACTTAAAAAACTTTTAACAACTTACATTTTGAAAAGAAAAATCGCAATTATTTAGGTGCCAATTTATTAATATTTACTGCTTTGGGCAGTTTTCCAAAGTTATTTCACTCAACCAGCTAAATAATTACGAAAAATTATAAGTTATTTCTAACTAGGAGCTGCTGAACCTTTAGCTCAGCGAAGCTAAAAAGTCTGGCGTGCCTCAGCTTTGAGGCGACAAGGCGAAGATGTCCGCCAACCGGCGGACTTCGAGCCGATGGCAACGAAAAAGATGGGGTGCGCCAGGCTAACTAACACATATACAGAGAATTATAGATATGCTTTAAGCTTCCAAAACAAAGTAAATAATGTTTATGTAACTCAAAATATGTGAGTGAAGATTTTTTAATTGATAATAAGTGCAAGCTTTTTTACTACATAGTTGAAAAAGCTTGCACTTATTATTTTGAATTCACATCTAACTAATTGATGTTTAAAGTGTTAAGTGTTTTTAAGCAGCCCCTAACTAAATGTAATAACCTAGTTGTAAAGAGCAACATACTACTTGTATCTTCGTTCACTAATAATATTACCTTCTCCAATATTGCGTTTACAGTCCGATCTGATTTTTATCCTTCGTATTAAGTTGCCACAAACATCGTGAAATAAAATTATTTCTTCTGTTATCAGACAATTGCTTTTACTGTACTTAATTCTCTTTTGATAAACATTAAAACTTCCATCTTCAATTTTTACAGTATCGGTTTTCCAATCACACCACCGATTTTTTTTCAAAATCTCGTTCTGAGCAAGTACAGCATTGCAAACAAAAAAAGTGAAAAGTAAAAATACTATTATTCTCATTGATACAGGTTTTTGCGCTTTGTCAAAGGTAATCAAAGATTATTAAAAACCAAAAATTGTGATGAATCATGGCATTATAACACTCAAAATATTACAAAGCATCCTTAATCATTTGAATTTTCATTTCCCTGTCGAACGAGAATGTTTTACTTTGTAAAATTACCAGTTCGTAAAGCTGTAAAGATTTCTCCAGAATTTTTTTTGCTTGTTCGGAATTGTCGGCAAAGCCAATTTCCGAAATTAATTCGGCAAGAGATTCAATGTTTTCGGTGTTAAATCCTTCGAAGCTATTGAGATATTCTATTGATTCGTCAAAATTCAGGTTAAAAAACTTATCGAGGTCAAAGTTTATTTCTTCGAGCAACATTTCGCTTAGCTCAGTTCTTTCTTGTTCGGTAATTATTTCCGGATTGTCGTCGCCACCAAATAGCTTGCGCCTTATAGCACTTATAATCTTACCGATTTTCTCTATTTCGCGTAGCATGTAGTCTTTTTGTTCCATTCATCACCTTGTTAAAAAAAACAATTCCTAATAAAATTGTTATGCAATACGGTATTCTTTATGCAATTTTTAATCCAGTAGTTTTAACGAGTTCAATCAATGGTGAATTTTCACTATTAATAAATCTTCTTTTCTCGACAAGATATGGTTCTATTCGTGAATTTACTTTTTTTGTCAAGCTCCAAATCTTACCTATCAAATAATCATCGTCAATATCGGTAACAATCATTACATCAATATCACTTTCATCAGTAGCTGTATTCGATAAATAACTACCATATAAATAAGCTCTGTCAATGCTTATTCCTTCGGAACGCAAAATAAGAATATATTTTTTTAATATTTCTATAACTTCTCCAGTAGCCATTGAAACAAAGTCTTAGTTTTATTTAAGTAATCATTTACTTTTACAATATCAGGAATTATTGGATTATAATCAGGGTATCGTCCCTCCAATTGGTATTTCATCAAAATCCCCAAGAAAATTTCGGTTTCATTATCAAACACCAAATCTGTCTTTTCAGAAAGAAAAATCAAGTTGTGGGATTTTGGAGCTACTTCTCCCGAGCTTTTGACAACATGAGCTTTAATTGCTTTTTCTACAACTAAATGGCAGAAAAATAATCCATTAAGAAGTTTTTTTTCTCGAATCAATAATTCTGCTGTAGATAAATCATCCTCAGCTCCCTTCGTCCAATACTCAATTTGCTTCTTTAAATCAATCATCATTTTTTAACTTAAAAACAAAGATACGAAAAAGAATGATTGTGAGGATTTAATATGAAATATTTTCAACTCTAAAAGTCAAACTGCCTTTTATCAAATGGAATTTCTCGAATCTTTTTAATATTGTCCAAAATATTTTTACAAGTCTTTTTAAGTCCATTTTTATCTGGGATTTCTCCAAAAAATAAATCGTCTAATTCCCAATCCTTTGCTTTCAAAATACTCATTGTTAATTTTTCGGCTTTATTAAGATAATCTGACTCATTTTTGCAGCTACCCGCCAAAACTCCATAATGTAATGTCAGATTATGTGTAAATAACTCAGCTTCAATAATAATCCCTTTGTATGCTTCTCTTGATAAATCATCAGTATCCATTTCGTGATAGATTTTACAGGTTATAAGTACTTACATTTTAATCATTCGCAAAATGCTGCAAATTTATTCACTTTTCAAAGTTACTACAACAATCTCTGGCCTACAAAAAAATCGTAATGGAGGCGTTATAGTTCCTATACCGGACGACACATACGACTTCATGTCACCAAAACTTTTCAAACCATATCGATACTTTTGTCCATTTTCAGAAGGAACAATTGGTGCCCATAAGCCAAAAAGAGTCATTTGTCCGCCATGAGTATGTCCGGATAAAGTTAAATCAATTAAGTCAGTATTCAATTGTTCTAAATAATCGGGGTTGTGCGAAATTAAAATACAGAAATCGTTTTTTTTAACATCAGATATTGTGTTTTCAATAATCTGCTCATCTTCCCACAAATCGCCAACTCCACCTATTTTAATGCTATCCTGGCCAATATTTACCCAATACGATTTGTTATCACAAACATTAATCCCGTTTCTTTCCATCATAAGTTTAGTCAGCTGTTCGTCTTCCCAATGATCGTGGTTTCCAAGAACGCCAAAAACGCCATGCGTGCTTTTAATTTTTAATAGTTCATCAAAAAAAGGCTCAATATATTTTGGTTCACGATGCGTGTAATCTCCTCCCAGAATAACAATGTCAGGATTTTGTTCATTTATTTTGTTTACAAGATTTCGCACTCTTGTTATCGAGAAATACGGACCATGATGAATATCCGAAACAAAAACAATTTTCATGTCATTAAAAGCCTCCGGAATGTCTGTTGACGTGATTTCAATTTCATTGGTTTTTATCCAATAAGTTTCAAGATAACAGTATAAAAAGAAAGCTATCCCAGGTGTAATTATTATCAAATGAGCTTTAATCTTTTTGTTTAGTTTCATTGAGTCTAAATTTTATAGCATAAAAACGAATTGGGGAATGGTTTATTGTTGGATTAATTGCCTGGTTTTATCAATTTCATCACGCAAGCTTGGTTTAACATTTTCCTCATCTGCGAACTTCTTCCATTGACTGACTATGTCGTTAATCATATCTAATGCTTTTTCACATCTTATCGAGCATCCTATATGATATTAAAATAGCATATCCGTGAATGACAAATTAGTCATTAAATCATTTTAATACACTTAGTGAATGATATATCAATGTCTTTTAGTTTAGGCTTTCAACATTGGATTTATTATTCAAAAACATTCCATCATTAAACTGTTAATGTCCGCTGGACAAAGGAGAGATTCTAGCGGTTGATTGATTTTTACTGACGTTGAAGCCCTAACGGGCTAAGAAGCGGATTTTAATTCCGATTTACAATATACAATGACGTGCAGCAATCGTATTCGCGTTTTTGTCCAGCGGCGGTGTGCTGAGCCCGCCGAAGTAACATAAACGTCAGTAAAAAGCTTAATCAAACAGCACTTTTTGTCCAGCGGACATATACCTAAAAATGCTTAACTAAAGACATTTAATGATATATCACTCATAAAACAATTATAACAAGACATAATGTGCATAACAATAAGAGTTAAGAGAATTGTAAATCTTAGTTAGCCGGTCTTAGCAAACGATTCATGTCTAGCCCCTTAAATATTACATGCAATTATTAATACAACTAAAAAAATAATTACAAAAAACACACTAATAAAAACCAGGGTGTTTCGACGTTTTTCTATTACACTTTCATCATGAATTCTTTTCTTAATTCTTGATAATTCAGTGGGCGATATTACCTTATCGTGAACTTCTAAATTCTTGTAATAATTTTTCGTATCGTTTTCTTTCAATAAATCTTTAAGATTTTGCTTTGGTCTAGCATTATTCTTAAGAGTTGTTATCATTGCTAATACTGATCCACCGAAACTCATACTTCAAAGTTTTTGTTAATAATTAATCTCGAGACACT
>JAQVGK010000262.1 GCA_028696755.1 Bacteroidales bacterium
TTTGTTGTTGTGTTTTGCCTTCATATTGTTAAGTGTTGCTAATACAAAGATGAAGGCTTTTTTATTAATAACAACTGATGATTTTTAGTTGCGAAAATTTGATGATGCAAAGTTGCTGATTACAACAGTTCTATTTGTTTCAAAATTACTCACACCACAGTTTATTTTCAAAGGTGTTCGTGAGCTGCTTCGCAGGTTACTCGCGCCATATTTTATTTTCAGTGGTGCTCGTGAGCTGCTTCGCAGGTTCACAAGGCCGGAGCTGGCCCGGCGTTTGGCTTCGCCGAGCTAAAGGTTCTTCATGGCCTTCCCGCGTCGCTTCGACAGAAAATTGTCGCTTTATTCGACTAATAGTCTCCCGTATTTATTTTTAAATAAGCCAGATTTGCATTAAAACATGAAAGAGGGAGTAGAGAACTTTCCTTAACTAAACGACATTGATTGGAAATTTACATTTTACTTGAAGGCTTTTTAAGTTGCTTTATGCTTCATTTGATTGTTTCGAGAGCTGTGGGGGGGGGCAAAATCAATGTTAAAGGTTTTGATGAAAGAAATGTTGCTGAGGAGATTTTAGGACATGCTTCGAAGCAGTTTGAGAAGTAAGAGGATTTATTTTGATTACAACGTGCCAGTAATAACAAATACAACAGTTACAGAGATTATTGATTTTTCGGAGAGCGAGATTATTAAAACCAATTTATGTTCGGTTTTCCCAAACCCATGTAAAGATGTGTTTACAGTTAAATCCGAAAATGCAATTTGTAAAATTGTTGTAGAGAATTATTTGGGGTAGGTGCTAAGTCTTGTAAATATAAAAGGACAAAATGAAGCAATGTTTGACTTTTCTGACAAAAAAATGGATTATACTTTGTGAGAATATACACGGATAAAGGTATAGAGACGGTTATGATGATGAAAGTTGATTAGCCCGAAATAAACCTTGCTAAAATACAGAATTAGAAGTCTTCTATTCTACTGCTCAATCGGCACTACAACCACTGCCATCAACATTACACCAAAATAATTCATTCGAGTGTAATGGTCAAATGTATCGTTTTGGTAGGTGAGGGGATTTAACTCTTCGTTCAACCATTGGTAATTTGTGGTGCTAAAATCGAAATGATAATATGGACGAAGCAAAATTCCAAATCCGCCCGAATCGTTTGTGCATACAATAAATTGTGTCCAAATCGAGCCACCGAGTATCAATGGATCAAAAATCTTTGAATATTCGTATTCACTGAAATTGCTTTTTAAACCCCATTTCGACTCAACAATAAATGCTCCGAAATCGGCAGAAACTCCAAGACTTATGAATGGGTTTACCTGTGATAGATTTACACCCATACCCAAATTAAAAGTTCTTGCATTTACTTTAAGGTAATGTTGCGAAGTCCCTGCATCTGATTCCCATTCCGACTTTAAAACGCTTGATCGACCTACGATGCTAAAATCGGCATGTATGTAATCAGAAAGTAAATGTGCTGTGAAATTCATCCCATCAAGATAGTTGAGATGCTTCATTTCTTTGCTAAAATATGGCCTATCTTCGTTATAACTATCGATAATTTTATTGAAAACTATCGGATTAGGAAATGATGCATTGTATCCTACTCCTGCAACAATATTAATGTTTTGTGCATTAAAAATTGATGGAACAAAAACAATTAGCAAGGCCAAAATTAGCTGTTTCATAAATTTAGTTTTAAACTTTCCTATTCCAATGATTTACAATTAAATCTAGTTCCAGAATTAAATCGTGATGCAACTGCTTAAGCTTTTTGTAATCTGCATTGTAAAAATTTCGTATGTGCAGTAATCTCCAGTCTTCGATGAGAATCTGAATCCACTCCGATATTAGTTTTGCAAGTAATCCCGAAACAGGTAAAGAAATCGCATAAGCCAAAATCATCCAAAGTTTTGGCACAATTAAAGCGACAATCGTAATCTGAATGATATAAAATATTGGTATTACAAAAACTCCCCAGCCAAATTTTACACTACTGTGGAACTGCGTGTCTTTAATTTTTCCGACTAGCCATTTGGGAAGAAAATACACAAAAACATTGTTAACTAAACCATAGATAAATGGAGGAATGCAAAGACTTATAATTGTTGAATTAACAATAAGTCGGAATAAACTTAGGAAGGGTTTTTCTACGGATTGATTAGTAAGATTATACTTTGCTTTTAGATTCTCGAATTCTTCGGTTTTTTGCTTAATCTCAAGCATTTTTTCGGGCTGATCTTTTTCGAATGTTTCGAGTGCTTTGATAGTAATTTTATCAGCTTTAAATTTATTTATTTGTGTTAGTTTTCCAAGTTTGAACTTTCGGATTAAATTTTTTACGTATAAACTGCGAATGCTTTCATAAGTGTCGTAAAGTTCGATGCTCCTAATATCAATCATCAACGGTCTTATAGCTTCTTCCATTGCATCACGCAGGCTAAGCATTGCTTTTTGCGGATTTGATTCGTATTCATCTTTGAAATCTGCAACAGAAATTGGCTTTCCGTATCTAACATGAAGAACACTTCTCATTCGGTTGTATTTACTGTAATAAATTCCGACCGGTACAATTTTAATTCCCAATCCGAAATTGTTTTTCTCTTCAGCCATAAAGGCCAAGCGAGGAATTCCCTTTTTTAAATCGAGTAATTGTCTTTTGTTATTATGGCGGGCTTCGGGAAAAATTCCTATGTTTTGTTTGCTTTCGAGAACACGCATAGCAACGTTAAATGTAATGTCGTTGTTGGTAAGATTTTCTTTGCCATCACGAATGCGGAAAACAGGAAGTATTTTTAAGAAGTGCAAGAAAGCTGCTGCAAATTTATTTTTAAAAATGTCGGCACGCGCAAGAAAAACAATTTGTTTGTTTATTGTGAAAAGCACAGCTAAAGGATCCATCAATGCATTTTGATGATTAGGTGCGAAAATCAAAGGACAATCATTTGGGACATTCTCTTTTCCTTCTACAATGATATTTTTGTAAAACAAACGATGCATAAGTATTACGTAAAGACTGCTAATTTTCCACAGCCACGAATACTTATAAAGATGTCTATATTTTTCTAGTTCGTTCTTCTTCGCCATATTGTTGCAATTGTTAATCCTGATAAGATATGCCATATACCCCACCAGGCTGTTACTATCATCATTCCACCAAGTGCTAAATCCTGAGGGAAAATATTTGGGTTAAAAAGTAATACTAAGCCGAGACCGCTGTTTTGAATTCCAGTTTCGATAGCTATTGTACGCGAATTCCTGCTGTCTAGCCTGAATAGTTTTGCAAAACCGAATCCACTACTTACGGCCACTGCGTTATGAATTAAAACTACGATAAAAATCCAGAAAATATATTTTATAAAATGATCGTAATTGTTTACAAACATCATCACAACCATTCCCATAAAAAATATTAATGAAAAAGCTTTAATTGGCTTTTTTATTTTTTCTGTTAATGTCGGCAATTTGTGATTTACTAACATCCCCAATATAATTGGAATTCCTAATAGAATCAAAACTGTTTTAATCATTTCGACCGGATTAATTGTCAGTTCACGCAAAAGTTCATTGTCGGTCCATGGACCTAAATTGTTGTATAGTTTTCCGTAAAAATAGAAGTTAAAAGGGGTAAGAATTATCGCCAACATCGTTGCAATTGCTGTTAAAGATACTGATAAAGCTGGGTTTCCTTTTGCATGTGTTGACAAAAAGTTAGAGATATTGCCACCTGGACAGGAAGCGACTAAGATCATTCCCATTGCCACTCCCGCAGTGAGATTACCTCCAAATGCCAAAACCAGACCAAGGGTAAGCACTGGCAGCAAAACAAATTGCGACAAAAACCCAATAATAACAGGTTTAGGTTTAACCATCAATTCTTTAAAATGCTGCATCTTTATTTCGAGCGCTACACCAAACATAATCGCAGCAATAGCAATGTTCAGAATCAATAAGCCACCCTGACTGAAGTTTAAAGTTGCGGCATCCATAGCCTGTAATGCTTCGTACATATCAGAATTTTTTTACAAAAATAATAATAGTTTGAGATTTGTGGTGATTTATAATAGGTTTTATACTTTCTTTTTTGAGTGCCTAGAGTGCCTAAAGTGCCTAGAGTGCCTAAAGTGCCTAAAGTGCCTAGAGTGTCTAAAGTGCCTAGAGTGCCTTCTTGCTTCGACACTGTCAGGACCTACGGACACTTCGAGAGCCTCAGTGCCTCGCACTGGCAGGTCTTGCCAGCATCCCGAGCGCTCTAGGCACGGTATAATATTTTTAAAAACAAAAAAGCCTTCAAAATTTTAACCTATCATATTAAAAAATTGTTTATCTTTGAACTCTATTTTTTCTGCAAATGAAGGAACGTGAAATTTTGATAAAATTCAGGGAGTTCAAACCTGAAGAATTAAACCCCGCTGATAAAAATCTCGTTGATATTGCTGTTCAATCTGCCGAAAATGCTTATGCTCCATATTCACATTTTAGAGTTGGTGCTGCTGTATTATTGAGTGACGGAACAGTTGTTCGTGGCAACAATCAGGAGAATGCTGCATATCCTTCTGGATTATGCGCCGAGCGGGTTGCGCTATTTTATGCAAATGCTAATTATCCAGAGGCTGCCGTTAAAGCAGTTGCGGTTGTTGTGATAAATCCCGAAGGACAAGTCCTAAAACAAAGCATTTCGCCATGTGGATCTTGTCGCCAAGTGATGGCCGAAACCGAGATGAGATTTAAAACTCCAATTAGGATTTTACTTGCATCAAGCCATTCGGTATTGGTTTTTGACTCGGTAGAAGATTTGCTACCGCTTAGCTTTAATCAGGGGGATTTGGATTTATCAAAGTGATTGCTTTAATCTAACTAATTTTTCCAACAGATTTTCAATTAAATCCAGTCTGAGCATATTTGCTCCGTCGGATAATGCTTTTGAAGGATCAGGGTGAGTTTCGATGAACAAACCATCTGCGCCAACTGCAATGCCAGCTTTCGCCATATATTCAATCATCTCTGGTTGCCCACCAGTAACTCCAGAGCTTTGGTTTGGTTGCTGAAGGCTATGTGTGACATCTAGAATTACTGGAAATCCAAATTCTTTCATCTTTGGAATGCTGCGAAAATCAATTACCAAATCCTGATAGCCAAAAGTTGTTCCGCGCTCGGTAAGCATTATATTGTAGTTTCCAGCCTGGGTTACTTTTTTAGCTGCAAATTCCATTGCCTCGGGAGATAAAAACTGACCTTTTTTTATGTTTACATATTTACCAGTATTTGCCGCAGCAATAAGTAAATCAGTCTGACGACACAAAAAAGCAGGGATCTGAACAATATCAGCAACTTTTGCAGCAAATGCAGCTTCTTCAGCTGTGTGAATATCTGTGCAAATTGGCAAATTTAGCTCGGATTTAATTTTTGACAGAATTTCTAAAGCTTTGTCATCACCCAAACCCGAAAACGAACTAGAACTACTTCTGTTTGCC
>JAQVGK010000263.1 GCA_028696755.1 Bacteroidales bacterium
AAGGACAGTAAAAAGTTTGCAGCTTGCTCTTCGCCCATTGTCGAAACTAGCGAATCAAGATTGCGATCGAGGGATTCTTTTGCATAACGAGAAATTCCAGCATTAAAAAATATCTGAATCTCGCCCTGAGGATAATCGTTGTAAAAATCGATTAAGTTCTTACTATAATTCATCGGGAACTTGTACGACTTGCCATCATAGCTAAATTCCAGATTTCTCGAAAACACCTCTAATCCGAGAATAGGAGCTTTATAAATATTAAAATTCATAATTCTGTTTGCCTCTGGATAATCTTGACGATAGGTATAAATACTCTTTACCTGAGTTTCTTCTTCAAAAATATAATATTTCATGTTTTCGAAAACAAAGTAAGAATATGAATAAATAACATTAACCACTGGAACAAGCAAATGTACAGAATTACCGCTATAACCAACTTTAAGTTTATATCCCGATTTTGCAAGCAAAAACCAAGTCATAAGTTTTGCATCGTTTTGATTCTTGTTTAAAGCCTCCGATATTTTTTTTGCAAGCTGCATATAAGCAAAATCGTTAAGGTTATTTGCGTTTTTAAACTCCAGCATTTGCTCGATAATTCGGTAATAGTCGCTTCCACTAATATCTGACCAATAATTTGCAATTTGCGATTCGGACACGACATTTATGCTTGCGCCACACATTTTCTTGTGGTAAATAAAATTGATTTCACTTCCATAAAAGTTTAGAGAAAGCAAATCATAATCTTTTTTAGATTCGGGAGTAACAGGAGCGGGAATAGGTCTAAGCTGAAAAGAGCTTTCATCTGTAACTGGTCGTGTAATCTCAGTAACCTTTTTTGATGGAAGCTTTTTGGGCGAACCAAGATCTTTTTTCTTGTCGAATACTGGAATTTTTTCAGGGCCAGGAATTTCTATCGGTTTTCCAGCTGCAAAAAGCTGGAAATTCTCCCAATCGGCCTTTAAAAATTCTGCAAATTCTTTATCTCGGTCTTCTTTATATTTTTCAAAAGCAGCAGTTTCGTTCTTAATATAATCGTCGTACTCTTTCTTAAAACGATTGAATTCGGCGGTGTCGTTTTGAGAAAAAGATGCAGTTGCAATTAATGTAAGCAACAGGCCAATGATAAAAGTTTTCATAATGTTCTGGTTTGGACGTTCGAAAAAACAATATTTATGCCAATGGTGTAAAAGTACTTAAAGATTAAGTCAATCCAAAATTATAATACAATGCAATGAATTTATTTTTTACAAAACTTAAATTAAATTGATTGTTAAAAAGAAAATTATTGCGGTTTTTGATTTCGATTAGGCCTATTTTTCATTTTATTTCAGGAATTTTGCTTAGATTTAAACACCAAAGCTAACAATTTAGCCAGTAGATAATATGTACACAACCGACCACAAAAACCTCAAGCCCTTGAATTTCAACACATTAAGAGGTTAATAAAAAAGTTTTAAAAAAAAATTCTTTTTTTTTTTAATAATTAAATTTTTTCTCACATTTACAGCGTGAAATTATTAATTGTTGTTTCAAAAAATGAACCAAAATGAGTACAAATAAACCGAGAGTAATTCAGGATTTTGAGAAGTTGGCAAAAGATATTCAAGAGCAGATAAAACTCACTTATCCTAGTGGATTTAGTCAGCATTTGATACAATTTACTAACAAAGAGGGCAAATTGGTAAGTGCATTACCATTCGAAACGGACGAAAAGTATTATTTGGTTCGTATGACAACACAAGAGGCAAATGAGATTATATATGCCGATGATGATTATGATGATGATGGAATATTAAAAGATTCGGTAAAGGAAGAATTTGCCGATAAGTACGCAGAACTTGACTATATGAGCGAGGCTCTTGGTTCGGATGATGATGACGATGATTATGATGATGATTATGACGAGCCTGCCGATGATGACGACGACGACGATGATGAATAAAAAAAAGCCGGATTTACCGGCTTTTTTCTTGCAATGTGGATTTGTTATTTGATAACTCCTAATTCTTTTCCAACCTTTGTAAATGCAACAACTGCTTTGTCGAGATGTTCGATTTCGTGAGCCGCCGAGAGTTGAACTCGAATTCTAGCCAATCCTTTTGGCACAACAGGGAAAGAAAAACCAATAACGTAAATACCTTCTTCCAGAAGTTTAGCAGCAAAGTCCTGAGCTAGTTTAGCATCATATAGCATTACAGCGCAAATGGCCGAAGCGGTAGGCTTAATATCGAACCCAACCTTGCTCATTTTCTCCATAAAATAAGCAGTGTTGTGATGAAGTTTATCCTGCAACTCGTTTGTTTCGCTCATCATTTCAACCATTTTAATACCAGCAGCGGCAACGAGTGGTGGAATTGAGTTTGAGAATAAATAAGGTCTTGATCTTTGTCTAAGCATCTCAATGACTTCTTTCTTACCAGTTGTAAAACCACCGATTGCGCCACCAAAAGCTTTACCAAGAGTACCAGTAATGATTTCGATTTTGCCTTTTAAATTATAATGCTCGGTAACACCGCGACCGGTATTTCCAACAACTCCGGCAGAGTGCGACTCGTCAACCATAATCATAGCATTATATTTTCCAGCTAGTTCGTAAATCTTATCAAGAGGTGCTACATTTCCGTCCATCGAAAATACACCATCAGTAACAATAAGTTTAAATCTGCACGACTGAGCATCTTTAAGCTGCTTTTCGAGATCTTCCATGTTTGCATTTTCGTATCTAAAGCGTTGCGCTTTGCACAATCTTACACCATCAATAATTGAAGCATGGTTTAGAGAATCGCTGATAATTGCATCTTGTTCGTTAAGAAGCGGTTCAAACACTCCGCCGTTTGCATCAAAACAAGCTGCGTACAAAATTGTGTCTTCGGTTCCAAAAAACTCAGCGATTTTCTTCTCAAGTTCTTTGTGTAAATCTCCAGTTCCACAAATAAACCTTACCGACGACATTCCATATCCATGAGTGTCGAGAGCTTCTTTTGCTGCAGCAATAAGCTTAGGATTATTCGAAAGACCAAGATAATTGTTTGCACAAAAGTTTAGTACTTTTTTACCCGAACTTACTTCAATTTCGGCCCCCTGAGGCGAAACGATTACTCTTTCTGATTTGTAAAGACCGGCTTCTTTGATGTCGGAAATTTCTTTCTGTAAAAAACTTTGAAAATCTGCGTACATAATATTATGTGTTAAATTATTATTTTTAAAACCGAATTTCTTTCGGATTTGAACGAAACAAAAATAAAAATAAATTAGCAAAAAGTTGTATTTTTACATTTTATAATTTTCAAATCATCAATAAAATGAAACTAGCTATTGTTGGAGTTACGGGTATGGTTGGAGGAGCAATTCTAAAGGTGCTCGAAGAGTATAAATTTGCCTATGACGAGCTTATTCTTGCAGCGTCGGAAAGATCAACGGGCAAAAAGATTAATGTAGGCGGGAAAGATCTCTCGGTGGTAAGTTTGACAAAAGCACTTGAAATGAAACCAGATATTGCAATTTTTTCGGCAGGAAAGACGGTTTCTCTGGAATGGGCACAAAAATTCGCAAAAGAAGGTTGTTATGTAATCGACAATTCGTCGGCTTGGCGGATGAACGAAAATGTTCCGCTGATTGTTCCCGAAGTAAATATTGCAACTCTAGAAAAAGAAGATTTAATAATAGCTAATCCAAATTGTAGCACGATTCAGCTAGTTGTGGTTTTGTGGCCATTGCATTTAAAATATGGTATTAAAAGAGTAGTAGTTTCTACCTACCAATCGGTTACCGGTTCAGGGTTTAAAGGATTAAACCAGATGACGAATGAGCGTAGCGGTAAAACTTCTGACCATCCCGCCTACCCTCATCAGATAGACTTAAACTGCATTCCTCACGGAGGAGCTTTTCTTGATAACGGTTACACCGAAGAAGAAATGAAATTGGTTTTTGAAAGTCGCAAAATCATGGGTTTACCAAAATTAAAACTAACTTCTACAGTGGTCCGAGTCCCAGTAAAAGGTGGACATAGCGAAGCCGTAAACATTGAATTTGAAAAAACTCCTGACATAAAACAAGTTAAATTTATTTTAGAAAATTCGTTAGGAGTTGTTATTTCAGACAATCCTGAGAAGAACGAATACCCAATGCCACTGCACATAGAAGGGAAAAACGAAACTTTTGTCGGTCGTATTAGATTGGATGAATCATGCGACAAAGCAATAAACCTGTGGATTACTCCCGACAATCTTCGCAAAGGAGCGGCAACCAATGCTGTTCAAATAGCTGAATATATTTGTGATAACTTTATTAATTAATGGTCAGACGAAGACATAGTCGCCGAAAGAGCAAGAATGCCGGAAAAATCTGGCTGTTTCTATCAATTGCAATAGCATCGGGTTTAGCAATTTGGTTTTACTCCGACATAATTGATATTTTCAGCAGTTCGAGACAGAGAAGTGACGACTATTCCACCTTTAAGAAAAGCCTCAAAGATTATACTGTCTTTGGAATAGATGTTTCGCAATATCAGGGAATAATAGATTGGTCGAAGTTAAAAAAAGAAGAAAAACCTGATTTTGTAATAATTAGAGCAACAGCAGGAAAAGACAATAAAGATAATCGTTTTGATAAAAATTGGAAAGCAGCAGGAGAACAAGAAATTTTACGTGGTGCTTATCACTATTATCGACCAGATGAGAATAGCGCAGAACAGGCAAATTTCTTTATAAAGAATGTTAAATTGAACGAAGGAGATTTGCCTCCAGTTCTCGATATAGAAAAATATAGTCGTGTGCAAAGTTTAACAAGTCTAAAAACCGGTTTGCTTAACTGGCTAAAAATTGTTGAAGAGCACTATGATGTTACCCCAATTTTGTACACTTACAATAAATTTTACACAAGCACGATAATACACGACGAAAGATTTGATAAATATCCGTTGTGGATTGCATGGTACAATGTGAATGGGAATCCCGACGATATTACATCAAACTGGGTTTTCTGGCAATTCTCAGACAAAGGCAGAGTAAAAGGAATAGAAGGAGATGTTGACCTAAATGTATTTAATGGAAAAGTTCAAGATCTTGATGGATTAAGAATCAGAGATTAGTATTTTCAGAGCCACTTCTAACCTTACCCAATAATCTGAATCAAAGTCTTTTTACAAAATCTTTTGGTAAATAAAAAAAAAACATTACTTTTGCATCGCTTTTTGGGTTAAAAGAGAGATTAGGGGGCCACAATAAGTCCCCTATTTTATTAAAATATACTGATGTTGAATAAAGAAGACATAATAGACATTTGCAAATCGGCTCTTACCGAGAATCAGTTCCTTGTTGAAGTAAAAATTACTCCAAGCAACGACATCTATATTTCGGTTGATGATTTTAATGGTCTTTCGATTGAAGAATGTCAAAGGATAAGTAGGCATATTGAATCGCAGCTTGATAGAGAAAACGAAGACTTCTCTCTTGAAGTCGGTTCTCCAGGTTT
>JAQVGK010000264.1 GCA_028696755.1 Bacteroidales bacterium
AAACGCATTTCCAGCTTTACGATATCCAGAAATTGCTGCTGTCGATGCTCCAATAGCTCCATCAGTAAATAGTTTTACACCTTTACAAATCTCTTTATGATTTTGGTCTAATAACGGATATAAATCTGGATCCGTCCAAATTTCGGTAAAATTCTGATTTTTATTTTTTGACAGATATTCTAAAATCTCGGGTGACTTTACAAACATATCTGATGCAAATGCAACACCCGCTTTTAAGTTTTTCTCTAAAGTCAGTTTTAGTCTTTCTTCATCAAATCCAAATAATCCCGAAATGTATGCGAGAATATTCATAATGTTTGATTCAACCCACACTGAATTATTATTGTTTTCAACCCATTCAGGCCATGTTTGATCGATTTTTTGCGCTGCTTTTTTGTTAAATAAGTAACTGTGCAGCGAGTTATTACAAATTATTGTAGCTGGTAAGTCGTTAAGTTCGGCTTCGCTGAAATCATAATATGAGTCAAACCATCCTGTGGCAACAGTTATTTCTTTGGAAATATTGCTATCCAATAAATTAAGCGCGGCTTTTTTATCGTCGATGTTAAAAAGACTTACAGCGTCATTTAGCGACGAATATGTAAAAAGGTGATTATGATTGTCCCTGAGTAAAGGAATGCGTATCATTATTCGTCTTCGTAAATAATTTCTTCTTCATTATTAAGCTGACCAACAACCTTAAACTCGGTACGTCTGTTTTTCTGGCGACCTTCAGGATTATCACGACCATCAGGATGTGTGTTTGGAGCAATCGGGAAGCCTTCTCCATAGCCTTTGGGCACTAGACGTTCGGGGTTTATACCTTTCATAATCAGATAATCAACAACCGATTGAGCTCTGTCTTGCGAGAGTTTCATGTTAAACTCTTCGGTATCAACAGAGTCGGTATGCGAACTTATCTCAACAATGATTTCGGGATAGGCCGACATAATTTTATAAATGGTATTGTCGAGAGTGATTTTTGCAGTATCGGTTAGCTCTGCTTTTGCAAATTCGTAGTAAATATTCTTTACAACAAACGATTGCTCTGGGAATGTGTTTACAATAATTGCATCAAGCTCGAGAGTGTCGGATCGAGTAATGTTTTTTGTTGTAAAAGGTAGGCGTTTTTCTTTTTTGTTAAAGTCTTTTACCGAAATTACATAGTCAAATCCCTGTTCTAAATTAAAGAAATAATGACCAGGAGTAGTAAAGTCTGTTTTTACAAATAATTCCTTGCCTGTATTTTTATCAATCATAAATAGGTTAACAGGATATTCGTAAAGCAATTCAATATCTTCGCTTTGGTCGAGAACATTTAAACTGAGCGCCATTTCTTCTCTGTATTCGTCTTCGATGCTTTTGAAAAACAAAGAATCAGTGATTCCAAATATCTTACCTGAAACAGCAACAACAATATAATCACGATAAATAAATTCGTAAATATCGTCGCAACAATTTTCGTGGCGAAGCGAATATCCGCCATTACGATTCGAACTTAAATATCCTCTTTGTCTAGTTTCTTCGAGAATATAATACAAATCATCAAAACTAGAATTGATAGGATAACCAATGTTTACAGGCCCGTCAAAACTTTTACCTTCTCCAAAAGTTTTGTAAATGTCGAATCCGCCCATTCCAGGTAAACCGTTCGAGCTGTAATAAAGAGTTTTTGTCTCAATATTATAATATGGTGTAATTTCGTCAACAATAGTATTTACTTTTTTACCACAATTTTTAGGCTCTTTCCATTCATCCTTCTTCGGATCAAAATAAGTAAACCATAAATCTGTTCCTCCTCTGCCTTCTGGTCGGTCGGAGATAAAGTAAAGAACATCCGAGTTTAATCTAGATACTCCAACAGTTGGCATCGTGTTGCTAGTTAATGGAGTATTCACAATCTCGGGTAAAGCAGTTGGAGTTTGCCATAAATTGTCAACTAAATTCGAAACAAAAAGTTGACATACTACTTTTTGAGTGTAATCCTTCTCGCAACGCGAAAAATAGAATCTGGTTTTGTCGTCAGAAAAAGCTCCATTGCCAGTGTTAATATCAACGCCGTTAATTGTAGTGTCGAACTCTCCCAAATTTTTCCATTTGTCGCCTTCTCGTTGTGCTAAATAAAATTTGCGTACTGGCAATTTGTCAGTGTCGGGATTGTAATATTTTAATTCGCTTTCGGGGAGTGATGCCCAAATCAATTTATTTTTATCGTAAGGTATAGGTGAAAAATCAATATGAGGTTTGTTTACAGCAGTATCAAGTAGTTTGATTATTACGTTTATGGATGAATCTTTCCAAACTTGAATCGAACTTATACCCTCAATGTAAGTTTTGGCAAGCTTAGATTCTTCCTTTAAATCTTTATTTCCTTTAGTTTCGCTGGTAAAAAGTTGAAAATACTGCTTTGCATCTTCGTATTCACCTAATGTTTGTAGACAAGTTGCATAGTGGAATAAATCCATTACATTTTTTGCAGGATCAAGCTTGTATGAGTTTAATAAATAAACTTTTGCTTCGCGATAGTTTTTTTCTCTAAGATAAAGTCTCCCAAGAGCGCTTTGTACTTTTGGTCTGCCCGGAATTATTTCGTCATAAATTTTATAATAATCAATTGCAGAGAAAATATCTCCCGACTTTTCAGCCGTTTTTGCCTGCTTAAGCAATTGGTTTGGTTTCATTGTAACGGTTTCGGGATCGTTTCCGCCTTTCTGACCAAATGCAAAGCCTGCAAATGAAAAGAATAAGGTTAATATAAGCAGTTTTTTAATCATAACTAAAATTTATCCTGGTTAAAACTGTTTTAATATCTGTCGCAAGGCAAAGCAACTCTGCTAAGCGTTTGACTAATGTTTTTGTAAATAATTGAGATTTCGAATGCTCCCTTATTGTTTGTAGCAATCTGCAAGGCCGAGATGTTAACATCATAACTAAGACCGATATCGAAACCATACAAACCAACACCTCCTGTAAGAATAAATGCATCAATATTATTCAGTGAGTATCTTGCATGAACTCCTGCAAATATGTTAGAAATTCTATTCTGTTCTGGCATGATATAATATCCAAGCGAGCCAATAACCCAATCGCCAGCTCTCTTATGATACATTGTGAGAATATTTGGTTTTAGGTAAATGTTTTCTTTTATAGGAACAATAACTCCAGCATTAAAAACAAAACGCATTGGTAGTTTATCTTCTGTTCTTAAAAATGATTCTTTAGGGGCATTTAAGTGAAAAAGGGAAATTCCACCATAAGGATTGTATTTGCCTATTTTGCCTGAGTAGTTTACACCCAAGTTAATATCAGCATAGTTTATGTTTTCGTCCCAAGTGGTAAGATTATTTGGAAGATTTGGATCAAAGAAACCAGAATTCTCGTTAAACTGCGATGGTAATGATAATCCATTCATCGTAAAGCTTTTAACAACATAACCAACTTGCAAACCAAAACCGAAAGTATGAATATCGTCAACAGTCATGATGTAATTTCCATTCAAAAAAAGCTTGTTTACGAGCAAATTGCTTGCACCTGAACGGTCATTAACAAAAAATAATCCTAACCCGAACTTAGAATCTTTTTTAAGCTTGAAAGGTTTGTCAAATCCAGCCGAAATTGTTCGGTATGGAACGCCAATTGCCGACCATTGGGTGCGATAATTGTTTGTGAAACGCCAGTTTCCGTCGAAAAATCCTGTTTCGGCCGGATTTAGCGATAATGGTGAAGCATAAAATTGACTAAAATGTATATCCTGGGCAAATGTGCCTACAACACTACAACAGCATAAAACTGCTGTCAGAATTAAATTAAAAAATATCTTTTTCAATGCTCAAGCTTTTTAAGAAATTCAAATATAGTACAATTGTTTGAAATAAAGCAACATTTTAGCTAAAATTTTACTAATAGTGAGTGTTTGATAAAAATGTTGATGTATTTTTTGTCAATTCAAACTTTTCTTGTATTTTTGTTTATTAAGTAGCGAGTTATACTTTTTTAAAGCATTGAACGCATGAAAAAATTCTTTTTATTCTTATTGGTATGTACCATATCATTGTTTTTGGGCAAGATGTTGGCACAACCAGTTGCTGGTTTTACTGTTAATACTACCGAAGCATGTGCTCCAGCAACTATAATTTGTACCAATACAACAACTAATTGTACAGGTACAATTACACATTATTGGTCAATTATTGGATCTCCCGACGTATCTTCTAACGAAGATGCTACTTTTTACTTTGCATCGGGTGGAAATTATACAATTATTTTGCAAGAGACTTGTGCGGAAGGAACTGATACATATGAAATTGATATTACAGTATTTGACTCGCCTACTGCAAATTTCGATAACACTGTTATGACTGGCTGTATTCCATACACTGCGAACTTTACCGATTTGTCAGTTGCTGGTGATGGAAATATTACCGATTGGACTTGGTACTTTAATGACGGTTTTACATCAACAGATCAAAGCCCCGAGCATATTTACAATAGCGGTGGTATATACAATATTTCACTTTTAATTGAAGATGAAAATGGTTGTACATCCGAAAAAACTGTTAATAACCTTGTGCGTATTGCAAACGACCCAGTTGTTAGTTTTCTTGCAGATATGCCTACGATGTGTATTGCCCCTCATACTGTTAATTTTACATCTACCGTAACAACTTCTTTTGGATTAAATGCAACTTATGCTTGGAATTTTGGTGATGGTAGTCCGCTTAGCGACTTGCCAAATCCTTCTCATCAATATTCTTCTGGAGTTTTTGATGTTACTTTAACTGTTACAGATGAGTATGGATGTCAGACCACGATTGTTATGGATGATTATATTCGTGTTACTACAACAGTTCCAGAATACTCTGTTCTTGAAGGTGATGTTGTTTGCCGTGGAGCGCAAACTCACTTTGTAAACGAAACTGGCTACGCATGTTTTTGGGATTTTGGTGATGGCGGGACTAGTACTCAAAATACACCTGTTCATGTTTACAACACTACTGGAGTTGTTACTGTTACATTTATTGTTGATTATCCAAGTGGTCCTTGTCTTGCTCAAACAACTTTCGATCTTACAGTTGAAACCGTTACAGCATCGTTTACAACTAGTCCAACAAATTTATTTTCTTGTACTACGCCATTTACAGTGAATTTTACTAACACTTCTTCGTCTAACGCAACCGACTTCTTCTATGTTTTTCAAGATGGAGGATCATCTACCGACGAAGATCCATTACATACTTATAACGAATCTGGAATTTTTCAACCAACATTAACTGTTACAAGCGAAGCTGGTTGTATGCATACTTTTTTGGGTCCAGTTATTAATATCGCAACTCCAAGCGCATCATTTATTGGTGATACAATAGAAGGTTGTTCTCCACTTACTGTTGACTTTACATACAATGGTGGTAGTACGATAGATACTTATAGTTGGAATTTTGGGAATGGACAAACAAATCCAGATGGAACAGCCA
>JAQVGK010000265.1 GCA_028696755.1 Bacteroidales bacterium
CTTTGATGTCGTCTGCCGATTCGTTTCTGAATATTGTCGCTATGACAGCAGTTCGTGATTTTACAATAAAGGATAGTAACGCAGAAGCCAAATCCAAAACGTTTAAGAAAGTTAGATGGGCTGTTTTGATATTTGGTGCGGCATCGCTTGCAATGGCATTGTATCTGCCAAATATTGTAGAGCTTTTTATTGCAGGAATCACGCTAAATATAATTTTTACTCCAGTTGCACTATTGGCTCTGATTAAGAAAGATGTTCACAGATATAAGAAGTCTGCACTAGCAAGCATTCTGGCTGGAACGATAGTTATTGCTAGCTTATTTGCCATAGGTTTCTTAAGTGGCGACACTGGAATATTAAAGATTGCTTTTGTGCCTGCTACAATTGTTGCAACTATTGCAATGTTTGTTGGGATGGGGTTTGAGAAGAGGAAGGGGTAGTTTAGAGTAGATTTGGCTTTTTCCCTTGGGTTACTGTATTTGTTAGCGGTAAGCGGTGCGTCGGTGGTATCTGCAAAATCTGGCTATTTTTCTGGCATTGTACAAGAAGGCTAAGGCTAAGGCTGAGGCTGAGGAAGCGTTCTGCGCAATTTAGCAGTCTGCTATCCCGTTAAAATAGAAATTGCATATAGATTAAACCAATGCAATTTACTATTTTATAGGCTTGTTAAAGAAAAAATGCAAAGCAATTTCTTCTTTTAACGAGGATTCACGAGCCTGTGGCTCGGAACCGATTACAGGGATAGTAGGGAGTTGCTAGTTGGTAGATACTGCACTGCACGTCATAGCAGTATGCCACCAATTACCGATTACAGATTTTACCGATTAGCGCTTACAAAAAAGCAAAGGCTAAGGTGGCTTTCTGTAAATTTGTCTGTTTTATTAGGCATACTAGATTTGTAAGCAGTAATCAGTGGTTAGTGCAAAATTTACTAGACTGAGCTCTTCGGGGTTGGCTGTTTTATTTGGCAATAGTTAAATTCGTAAAATGGTGAAACCATTGCTAGTTTTGTTATTTTCCTTTTATAATTGACGTTTATATTTCCTCCCAATGAACTGATAATTCAGAGCATACTATCGTCGGAAATGTAAAGTCGCTAATCATTTACAATCCTTTTTAACTTTCCATAATCCACCTTAGTGGTTATGGAAACGTTGAAAAGACTTCGAAGAATAAGGAAGTCGTTGATTTAGAAAGCTGAGCAGACTGCAGAAACCCTACTTACAAACTTGTGCTTACTGTTTCGCAAACTTATAAGTTACGCCGTAATCATCTTTTCGTGTTATGGTGTTTCCGTTAATTTCGTATGTTTCCTGACCGCCAGCAACTGTTGTAAATGTAATTTGATTTCCACTTACTTTCCAGGTTCCTTTGGTTCCTCCAATATAGTTTCCGCCAACTGGATTATAATCTTCCTGATATGTTCCATCTGCATTAACAGTAAATCGGTGGTAGTTGACCAGTCGTTGACCATCGGAACGTGATACAAACTCATAAACACCAGTAGCATTGGTTGTTTTTGGCTTTCTATCTTGATTGTCACGCCCTTTGTTATCTTCATTCTTTTTATCTTCATTATCAATGTCAGATTTATCGTCTTCCTTATCATTTTCCTTATTGGTACAGAGCTTAATTTCTCCGACATTAATTTCAGTTTTTTTGTTCGGATTAGAAATCTCTTTTTCGACGAAAGAATCTCCAATACTTATTTTTAGCTTTGAATTTGTCACAACTGTAGGAATTGATAATTCAAATTTACCATCTTTAGTATAAACGTTTGAGAATTCAGGTTCGCCCCAAGTCAAATTTGCTTGCCCTGCAGTGCTATTTTTATCACAATCCACGATTGTCCCACTAACAACTGTCATTGATGGTACCGAAATATCCAAATTAATTTCTTCTTTGTCAGATAGTGGCCCAGCGTCGAGTTTAATTTCAAAACCCTTATAATTCATCCCAACGATAAATGTTTTTCCGGCAGGAACAGCAGCTTTATAATTGCCATCATTGTCGGTAACTGCAGTTGTTTGAAATACCTTTACTTTCTGGCCTTTTATTGGTCTTCCACTGCGATCAATAACTCTACCTTTTACGTATCCTACCGATTTTTCGGGCAATCCAATTGCCCAAGCACTGAAATGACTGGTTTGTGCAATATAGTATCCAGATTCCTTAACAGCATAGCTTTCAAACTCCCATAAGCCATTTTCCTCGTTAAACGAATACATTTCCATTTCATCTGGCATATAGTTTCGATCTTGATATGGGATAGCAATTTGTATAGTTGCATCTTTCTTTAAATCAACAGGACCTCTATTATCAGAAATCTCGATAAACATTAAACCATAGGCATACAAGACGATTTCTTTACCATTTTTATCTTTACCTTTTAAATTTTCGCCTGGAACGAGATTTCCAAAACTATAATCGTTCGAGGGAATAAATGAGAAATTTAGATTTATACTTGCATCGTTCGATTTGAAGGACCCAGAAGGGATATATAACGTTGATCCATCTGCAACTCTAAGTTCGGCACCCTGCAAAACAGAAACTCTTGATCCTGTGCCAAAACCATTTTTTGTGCTCCCATGGGGCATCAGAGCAATTTCAATCTGATTGATTTCTTTTGGTTCCGAAATTACAACAGAGTTTTTGTAATAATTGTCTTTTTGAAAATGAACGATAATTTTATCATTAGTCAATTCCAATTCATCGAAAAGAAAACTGCCGGTCTCTGATGTGATAAATTCAGCATCGTTAACAATTACTTTTACCCCTTCTAATGGATAGTTATTATTATCGGTTACTACGCCAGAAATTACCAAAGTGTTTTTGTTTTTTTTCTGTGAAAAATCACATGAACCAAGCACTGTTAAAAGTGCCAAAGCGATTACTAATAAGCATTTTGTTTTCATTTCTTTCTCCTTTTTCTTATTATTAATACTAAAACGATTACAATTATTATGAAGAAAATAAATCCAAATCCGAGAACAACAAAACCAATAAGCATATCAGAGTTGTCTTCTGAATTTGAGCTGCTTTTGCGACCTTCGGTTTCGGCATCATCGCTTCCATCTTCTTCTTTAATGGTTTTCCCTAAATCAATGCACCAATCGGGTTTGCGATAATTAGTTTCTTTAATTTTTTTGCCCGAAATTATTACAGCTTGATCTTCGGAGACCACAACTGGTTGATATTTTGGTGTAATGTCGGTACTTATTTCCATGTTACCTTCGATACCAAAGACTTTAATTTCGTCAAGATTTTCGATTGCAAATTCTGTATCTAGTCCCCTGATGTATGCTAGAGGACTAAAAACATGTACGCCGTCTTTAATGATGCCATAATTTCTGTTGTGTAAGCTAACGATAAAATGACTACCGTCTTCTTTAACACTTTTAAATGAGGCTTTTCCTTTAAACATTCTTACCTCCATTTGGTGAGGACTGCAATTTTGAATATAGAGTTCAGTATCTTCCTCCATAAAAATCGAACCCCAAATCTTGTTTCCTGCCTTTAAATGGATTACAGCTTTACCATCTTTTGTAATTATTGCATCAGTTAGGCTAATTGCCGAGGGAAATGCTTTAATTTTTTCTTCGATAAATTCATCGCCTTTATAAAATCCTCGATAAACTTCGCCTTTCGATGCTTTCGAAAGCTCGGGATAAACCATTAAATTTCTGGCAGGCTTAATGTTGGATTGAAGCCAATTAAGAATTTGCTTTTCAACATCAGGATGGTCGGTAAGTGCATATCCTCCTGTAAGGTCGGAAGAATGTGGTACATCATATAATACAAACGAGCTAACCATGTTAAGATATGCAGAGTTTGACCATACAACGTAATCCCAAGGCACAGTATAAATATTTCCATACTGAATTCCTTTGATTAAATGAGAGCCACTAACTTCGCCAGAGTTTAATCTTTTAAGGAAAGTGCTGTTTTCTTTTAATTGTTTAATGCCGATTTGATGTTTGTTATACCATGAGGCTCCTTGTTTTCCAGCCCAATATCCAATCCAATCGTAAAAATTATCATCATTTCCAACTCCATGATGAGGGGTTCCAACTGTTATTAGTTTTCTTACATTTTTGTCATAAATCTTGCTTTGCACATATTCTCTAGCGATTAAGCCTCCCATTGAGTGACAAATTAGGTCAACCTTCTGAACTTTAATACCACATTTCCCAAAATAATCGTTGATGTTTTGTTTAAGTAGTTTCGATTGGTCCTCAATTGAACCATTACCAGCATTATAATTATGGGTAAACGTGAAATAACCCTTGTCGGAAAGTTGCGAACTCATCTTGCCCCATGTTCCGGCAGAGCCTAAAAAACCATGAACGAAAAATATCGGTGTTCTGCAAACATTTACAATTACAGTGTCGGTGACATAATCATTATTATGGTTAGAGTAAGAAACAATTATTTCAATTGGAATGGTTTTTTTACTCTGAAAATCGTAATTATTCATGTCCCTTTTTACCAATTTCGATTCAGAGTTCTTATCCCAATACTCTTGCGAAATGTATTTTGGTGGATAATAACTAATTTTTGCATATCCAGCTTCGTCTAGAGGCACGCTAAAGGAGTTCTGAGACTGATATTGACCATCGAAAAGATTTTTTCCTTTTATATTCCCCAACTTTGGATCACAAATACTAACACTCTTATTCCCAGGGTAATTTAAGTATAAATCTAGGTAAGATACGCCATCGGTAGCAACAGTATTAAACTCTATTTTACCGTTTGATTCGTACTCTGTTTTATACATTGTAGAATCGGCTTTTACATCTTTAATAATGTCAACTTTTACTTTACATGCCTTAGCCTGATATGACCCATGAGAGCCGTTGACAGTAATCATGTATGACTTAAATGAATCGTCTCGATTATACTTTTTGAAATACCTTTCATAATCAAAGATGACGTCACAGCCTACTTTGTCCAAAACTGTAACCCAAACATCGTACTTGTTTTTACAAACCATAGTAATCCCATCTGATTGTCCAGAAATTAGAGTAAAAACCAATGACACACTATCTAAGGTGCTTTTGCTTAATTCAAGATGTTTGCCTCCCGAATCTTTGTCTCCGGTTCCAAAGTTTTCAACTGTGCCAATTGTGTGTCGTACTTTTATTGTTTTTTGCTTTTGTCCGAACGATATAAACGGAATTATTAGCAATGATGAAATTAAACAGGCAAATAGTTTTACTCTCATAAACATATATTTAGGGGATTAAAAATACTCATTGAGCAAATTTAAAGAATCTTTTTCGTAAATCAAAAATTTACTATCATTTTAACGATAAATAAAATCACCATAGATCCAAAAAAATATACTACCTTTGCGCCCTGAATTAAAAATTAAAGAATGTAATTATTTGAAAACTATGGACTGGGTGAAGAGATTATTGCGGCCATAACAGAACTAGGGTTCGAAAACCAAAAACCATAACAAAAAA
>JAQVGK010000266.1 GCA_028696755.1 Bacteroidales bacterium
CTTTCCACGTTGCAATTCCTGGGAGAGCAAACGACGAATTTCGATTTCCTTTTCTTTGTAATAACCAGGAATTCGTGTATTGATGTCAGTTGTTTTAGAATTTAGTGATTTTACATCAATACTAATCTTTTTGTTCTTGTACTCTGCTACTGCACGGCCGAAGCCAGTCATCGAAATTAACATAGGCTTGTATTAAAATTTATGCAAAGATGCGATTTTATAATGAATTGAGAAAATGATTGTTGAAAAGTTCGAATGACAGCAGTAATACCTGTCAGTATCTGAAAGATCTGACAGTGTCGCAACGTTGCTATTGCAACACTATTGCGACACTGTCAGGTTCAGCGAACACTGACAGGTCTTGCTGCTTTTCTCGAAGCCACCGCCTACATCTCTTCTTCGTTCAACATCGGAATCTCAATAACAAACTCGGTGCCCACTCCAACTTCGGTATTAAAATGGATAGTTGCATTGTTACTGATCAGCATACTTTTAACCATACTTAATCCGAGGCCCATACCTGCTGATTTGGTTGTGAAGTTTGGCTGGAAAATTTTAGAAATCATATTTTCGGGAATTCCGCTTCCATTGTCTTCGACTTTTACAATATAGCTTTTATCAAGTTCGATTATGGTGATTTTAATTTTTCCTCTTCTATCGTCTGGAATAGCCTGGACGCTGTTTTTTATAAGATTATTAAAAACGCGTAACATTTGTTCTTTATCAGCATTTATCATTCCATTAGATTTGATTTCAATATTAACATCAAAATCAACATCTTCGGCATTCTCGAATAACTGTACTGAGGTTTGGATAATATCTGTCAAGCTGATAATTTCTTTTTTGGATGCTGGCATTTTAGCAAAATTTGAAAACTCTGAAGCAATGCCCGATAAGATATCAATTTGTTCAATAAGCGTTTTCGAAACTTTTCGGTATGTAGTTTCCCAATTTTCGTCCTTTAGATCGTAAGCTCTTTCAAGGTACTGAACGCTCAGTTTCATTGGAGTGAGTGGGTTTTTAATCTCATGAGCTATCTGCTTTGCCATTTCGCGCCAAGCCATTTCGCGCTCCGACTGTGCCAGTTTATTAGCCGATTCGCTAAGTTCGTCAACTTTTCGGTTATATTCACGAATAAGTCCACCAAGTTCATCGTTTCGTGTGTAAACAATTTTTTCTGCTTTTTTCTTGATGTCCATCGCTTTGATTTTATCCTGAATAGTTGCCAGCGGCCTGGTTAGCTGACGCGAAATAAATATTCCAACCACAACAGCAAAGAGGATTAAAGCAAGGAAAATGTTCGAAAATGCGATTACAAAATTTGAAATTTCTTCAGTAAACTCATTCTGTCGGGCAAAATATGGCAGGTTAAGATAAGCAATAATCTCATTATCATAATTACGGAAAGGAATATACGCCGACAAATAATCAATGTCATCTATCTTCTCCTCGAGAATCACAGTTCCCGAATTGTTAAGTATCAATTGTTTGTATGCAATAGCATCAAGATATCTGCCTTTAAGTCCTTTATCAAATAATTCGGTTCGCGACGACGAAATTAAGATACCATTCAAATCGTACAAATTAATATCAGTATAAAACACATTTGAGAATTTTACTAAAAGCGTATTAAGATACTGTGCATCTTCATAACTTATTTTTCCCGAACTGCCAACTTTATGCTCTAATTCTACAATTACCGAGTGCATTTTATCTAGTACAGCTTCTTTCTGTTTTTGTTTATAACCTTGGACTATAAAATAAATTGAAATTGTTCCTGTAAGCAATAAAGACAGAATCAAAATAGTGATAAACGAAAATTGAATTTTTATTTTAAGGCTTGCACCATCTGACAGTAATCCTTTTCGTAAATTCACCAGAAGCCAAATGATATTAAAAATAACAAAAAGGAAAGTTAGAATATAGGTAAACGACACTAATTCCTTTGAATACTGTGTATCTGGTTTGCTTAAAATTATAATATTCTGATCATCTGGTCTGTACTTAAAATGAATATAACCATCCCGTTTATAAAACGAATACTCTGCGGTATCAGACTCTTCGGGTTTTAAGGTAAATTGATACTTAAAATCGCCCTTGCTGCTTATAAGTCTGCCTTTATTGTATTTGGCATAATTATAATCTCTTGCAGTTTTTTTAACGATTAGCTTTTTGTCGAGTAGCATCTCAGGATATCCCAAGCCTTCGCTAAAAATCTTTGAGTTTATCTCTATGTAAATATTTATAAGTATAGAGTCGCTGAGCCTAGTGCTAATCTCGCCAAGATATGAAATGCGTCCGTTATGATTATCGAGAAAATAGAAATTTGTATTTGGGATAATAATTCCTTCCTCATCAATCTGTGATCTAAAAAAGTTAAAGCAATCAACATTAATCATATCCGGCTCAATAAGAAGGCTGTCGGAGCTAAGACATATAGTTGTTTGAGCCTCATATTTGTTAAAATATCTTTTCGAGAGCAAAATGTTGTTTATCTGAGTCGAAATTGATTTAAAATCTTTTGCAAGAATGGATTCGGCAAGTTTCTCATCAGTCATCATCTCGTTATATGCCTCTTTTAGAAAAAATTCGGCACTAACATCTCTTTCTGCTGCAAGATTATAGGTAATAACTTTATAAGCATCAATTTCCTTTTTTATGCTAAGTCGTGAAAAATGTTCCGAAGTAATTAGCGAGATTATTACCACAAGCAAAACACTCATAAAGTAATTCATCTTTCGCCTCAAGCAAATAAAAGAAAACACCGACCAGGTAAGGAAAAACAATCCGTAAAATATAAGTGCTGATTCCAGACTCAAAAAATCTGGACGATAGAAAAATACATAGATAAGATGTAAGACAAATTGCGAAGCAACCAAGCTAATTGGAGAAAGAACTCGAATTAAGATTTTATGCAATCGGAAGAAAACTATCATAAAAGAAAAAACCAATGCAACAATAAGCGATACCCCGATAAAGCTGTATTGATCGAGCGTTAAAACATTTTCGAACGAAAATGAAACTGAAGAATTCCACACTAATCCATAAAATAATCCAGAGATAAATATTCCGCTTAAAAACATTAGTGCTGCCAACGAAATGCTAATAATAACTTTCACATACCAAGATGGATTGACTTTTATCTCTGTTTTATAGCTAACAAAGAAAACAAAAGCAAAAACCAACAAAAACAGTACATTTATTATATACTCGCCCAATGATGGCAACCAGAATGATTCGGCAAACAGTTCTGGACTAAACAATTTAAAACTGCTGAGCGAATCTGTGTAACCTGCTTTCAACATTAAAATTCTGCAAACAAATAAAATTATTGCCGTTAGTATGGGTAACAGTTGTGCATACCTTTCAAATCTGCGAGCTGGCCATATTAACAATAATATAAAAAAAGCTAAAAAGACAAAGAGATTTGATACCGTTAAAAAATGTATAAGTGTAAAAATTGGCTTAGAATCAAGTTCGCTCGAGTCAAGAAACATATAAAGGCTATCACCTTTGTCATTATAAGTTATGCGAGTACTGCCCTCAACTTGCTCATTGGTTACTACAACAGCGTTTGGAAGATCAAGTCCTTTACAAAAAGAACTTTTAATCAGATCGTTTTCATAAGAATACTCGCGTTTTATTCTTGCTAGGCCAATAATAAACCAATCGTCGTGAGAGGCCATGCTGCACAAATACCATCCATTTGTAAGATTTATATTAGTCTTCTCGAAGAACCCCGAAGTTGCCGATACTGGGACAGGTATATTATTTGTTGACCAATATTTTAGACTGTTATTATGATAAAAGAAGTAGCCCGTTTCGGATTCGGCAAACGCAAGATTCTCGGGTGAATAAAAAAAGCTTTCAAAATTATTACTATCCGACAAATACTTTTCTTCGAGAAAGTTAACCGATTTTTCGAGGTTCAAAAACTTTTCTTTAAGAACCTTTTCGGTATTTTCGCCAGCGATTACGATTTCGTCGGGGGTATAGTTTTTATCCAGCAACTGTCGAATGCCTACTCCAACAATGAAGATCAGAGCAACAATAACAATGTATTTAGTTTTAATCAAAGGAAAATTTTTTCTAATCATGATGATAAGGTTCGTTATTAATAATTGCAAATGCCCTGTATAGTTGTTCGGCAAAGATTAAACGTATAAGTTGGTGTGAAAAGGTCATCCGAGAAAGAGATATTTTGTAGTTTGCTCTTTTATAAACATCATCGGAGAAACCATAAGGGCCACCAACTACAAAAATCAGATTCTTAACCGAGGCATTCATTTGCTTGGATATAAATCCAGCAAACTCACGGCTCGAATACTCTTTGCCATTCTCATCCAGCAAAACAACAACATCCGAAACTGTAATTCCTTCAAGAATTTTCTCCCCTTCAAGCTTTTTCTGCACATTCTCGTCTAAACTTCCCGAATTTTTTATGTCGCGAATCACTTTAAACTCAAATTTCAGGTATCGTTTTATCCTTTTAAAATACTCTTCGCAACCTTCTGCAACGAAAGAGCTGTCAGTTTTACCGATAACTGTAAGAATAATGTTCATGTTTAGATAAAATTTTGAGCATAAAGATACTTCAAAGATTTAAATTATTTGTATCTTGCGCCTTTAAAATATTTGGTTTGGTTTTTGTTAACAAGCAGACAAAATAATGTATTAAACTTTACAAAATGAAAAAGATAAGTCTGATAATCATGACAGTACTGCTAGCAGCAGGCTTAAACAGTGTTTCGGCATTCCCAATTTTTGATATTCCTCCAAAAATCTTCGATGCCATGAAAGTTGGAAATGCTACAGAATTGGCAAAACACTTTAACTCATCTGTAGAACTCGTAATTCTCGACAAAGAAGATGTTTACAGCAAACAGCAGGCCGAACAAATCTTGAAAAGTTTCTTCGAGAAGAACAAGGTTAAAACATTTACACTGCTACATCAAGGAGGAAAGGAAGGTGCACAATATGCAATTGGGAATCTTGAGACAGTTGCAGGAAAAACCTACCGAGTATATTTTCTCGTTAAAGAAAGTGGAGGCAAACCATTAATTCACCAAATGCGTATCGAAGAAGAATGATTCCAGAAAAATATTTGAATTCCTTAATAGAAAGAGCTTATAAGGAGGATGTTGGCGACGGTGACCACTCCTCCTTATGCTGTATTAATGAAAACGAAAAAGGCACTGCTCGTTTGCTCGTTAAAGAACCTGGCGTTATCGCAGGAGTTGAAGTTGCAAAAGCTGTTTGCGCATTTTTCTCTAAAAGCCTAAATCTTAATGTTTTTATTAATGATGGCGCTGTTGTAAAACCCGGAGATATTGTTTTTGAATTGTCGGGACCACAACTACACATATTAACCGCCGAGCGAACAATTTTGAATTTTATGCAGCGAATGAGCGGAATTGCTACCGAAACAGCAAGGTATGC
>JAQVGK010000004.1 GCA_028696755.1 Bacteroidales bacterium
ATACATGGCAAATCAAAATCCAATAAATGTTTTTATAGTGGTAATTGCATTAGAAATCCGCTCCTCTCCCACACCAATTATAATTGAGTATGGTTGGTTAAGCGAAATTATCTCATTCTTGTACTTTTCGAAAAGCAATGGACGTATATCGGGATTTTCGCGTACAGGATCGGGTTCCCATGGCAAATCGTAATTGCATAGTAAATGTAAATCGGCAGGGTATTTATTTAAAGCCTCATCAATCCACGAAGGAGATTTACCATATACATGCAAAAGCCATATTTTAGTAATTACCAGATCGGTATCAAAAAAAACAGCGCTGTGATTAGAATTCAGCATTCTCTCCTCTTCAGCAATTTGCAGCCTTGCAATTTCTAAAACATCATCTTCGGTATATGCTCGATCAAGATCTGCAATAAAATTACGTGCTAGTTCGGCAACACATGGCACATTGTAAAACTTTGCAAGTTGTTTCGCAAGAGTCGATTTCCCAGTTGATTCGGGGCCAGTAAGCACTATTTTTTTTGTTTTAAGCATTTACAACAGCCTTTCTCCATTTGAAATAACCTAAAACTGCAAGTATTGTAAGTACAGAAAATAGAACAACTGAAGGATACATTTCCTTATAAACATACAATGCTGTTGAAACTGCATTAACAACAATCCAGAATAGCCAGTTTTCGAGAACTTTGCGAGCCAGTAGCCAGGTTGCGGTTATACTTAGTGCAGTAGTAAATGCATCTCCCATTGGAATTTCCGAATCGGTAAGATATCTTAAAATCAGATAAATAATCACAAAAAAAACAGAAGATAAGCCAAGCCATTTAACCCATTGTGTTCGGTCTAACTTAAAAGCTTCGAGTTTTCCTAATTCAATCTTTTCTCTGGATTTTACCCAATGTATCCAACCATAAACACTAACCACTAGATAATAAAACTGAAACGACATATCGGCATAAAAACCAGAAACATAAAAAACGTAGATATAAAGCAATACCATCAAAATAGCTGTAAGCCAGTACCACGGGTTTTGTTTAATTTGTAGGCCAATTCCAATAAGGCCGAGGGCAGCAGCTACAGTTTCAACCCAATTTATAATTATCCAGTCGAAAATAAGATTCATTACTTACCTTTAAGTAGCGAGTCGTAAAGTTTTTCGTCAAGAATAATTTCCTGAGCTCTTAGGAAGAATGGATTTATTTCGTTGAAAATCATCCAAAATTCGTTATTGCGCCAGATATCTCCAGCTATAAGTGATTTAAGGTGTAGATTTAAATATTCATCCTGCGCTTTTGTTCCAGGAGTTAGTGAATCAACATTAATTCCTGCATCCTTTGCAGCAACTAGCAACTCGTCGAGTAAAGCTTTGTCAACATTAAAATCTCTAACAAATGTCTCAATGTCGGGATATTTAGCATTAAATTCGGCACGATGCTGGTCAACATATTTAGACTCGAAGCTAAAAATAACACCCTTACGCAGTAACTCTAAATGATAATCGGAGCGCAAGGTTGTGTCAACAGGGATAAAATCATCCGGCATAATTCCACCACCACCATAAACTGTTTTCTTATAAACTAAAGTTTCGTATTTTAGAGAGTCGGCAAATACAATACTATCTTTGTTGGTAAATTCACCATGCAAATATCTGTTTGTGATATCATCAGCATAATCTTCATATCCATCTTCATAAGGCTTTTGGATAAGGCGACCAGTTGGAGTGTAATATCTAGCGATAGTTAGACGTACAGCAGATCCATCAGTAAGTGGCATTTCGCGTTGAACTAGTCCTTTCCCAAAAGTACGACGACCTACGATTACAGCTCTGTCCCAATCCTGCAAAGCCCCCGAAACAATTTCGCTGGCTGAAGCAGAACCTTCATCAACAATAACAACAAGTTTGCCTTTATAAAAGCGTCCATTCTTGGTTGATTTATAATCTGTGCGCGGCATTCTTACTCCCTCTGTATAAACAATGAGCTTGTCGTTTTGGAGAAACTCATCACAAAGACTTACAGCTTTATCGAGATAGCCTCCGGTATTACCGCTTAAATCAAGGATAATATCTTTTACTCCCGCTTTAACAAATGTAGCAAAAACCGAGTCCAGTTCTTCTTTGGTAGTTCTAGCAAATCTGCTTAACTTAATGTAACCGATATTATCATTAGTAATATAACTGGCATCGATACTGTAAATTGGAATTTTATCACGGGTAATGTTAAAAACAAGATTTTGCTTTTCGCCACGACGTAAAACTTCAACTTTTACAACAGTGCCTTTTTTCCCACGAAGTCTTTTTGCAACACCGTCATTATCGATTCCTACTCCTGCAATATTTTCGTCGTCAACAATTAAAATTCTATCACCATTTAAGATCCCAACCTTCTCGGATGGTCCGCCAGGAATTACACCAACAACCAAAAGAGTGTCGTCCATTAAACGAAACTGGACTCCGATACCTTCGAAACTACCTTCGAGTGGTTCTTTCATTTTTGCAATTTCTTCGGCACTTATGTAAACTGAATGTGGATCCATTTCCTTTAGCATACTTATAATTGCGACCTCCACCAATTCGTCCATATCAACCGAATCAACATACATTGCATCAATTAGCGAAAGCATTTTATTGAATTTTCTGGTTTCGGAGTTTACATCTTGAGCAATAACAAAGGTTGTTATTAAAACTAAAAAACTAGCTAAGATTATTTTTGAGAATTTCATTTTCATAGAATTTTAAAATGTTATATCAAATTTTCAGATTCATAAAATCACACTACAAAGTTATTAAACAATCACTATCATTCAAGTAAATAACAGATTTTAACAAAATTTTATTATTTCACTCAACAAAAACCGAATGCACCACACCCTTTGAATCTCTATAAACTTTGACCGAAATAATCAAATATGGATTTCCCGAATATCCATTTTCGAAAAGTTGAAAATTCACCAAAAGTTCGGGATAATCAATATACTCTACAGAGATTCCATCTTCAAAGTTGTCGGCAATTGATCTTGGAAAAAAATATTCCCAAGATTGATATTTTTGTTCAACAATAATCAGTAAAGTGTCAGGAGAGACTTTATAGATAGAATGTGGAATTTCCATTTGAATTACCACAGGTTTACCATTTATATTATCATCACTAGGCCCCTCCTCATAGCGACAAAACTCAACTTTCTCAACAATTGCTAATGTATTTTTTTCTTGATTCAGGTTATTATCAAACAAAAGACTATCACTTGTATTAGGTTTTAATGTGTCAATTCTAGCATTATTTAACATAATATTTTTTAGTTGAAACACAGCTATTTGCGAAACCTGTATATCTTTATTCCCGCATGAGTAAACTAGAACAAGCATAATTGAAATAATGATTTTACAAGTGCAATTCTTGTTAAAATATATTTTAGCAAATTGGTTCATTTGGAAAGATATTTCTCGACACGTTTACAATATTCATTCCCTTTTATTAACAACTAGCATGTGATTGTGTTAAATTAATTATCAAATATTTATCAAACTATCTGCTGTCGTAATAAAAAAACAATTATTTTTGCCGTGTTATTGGTTTTCCGGAATTCAAATCCGGAGCTAAGAGGGAAACAGGTGTAAATCCTGTACAGTACCCGCTGCTGTAAGCTCTTTAATTGTTGCGAAATTTTAAGTCACTGGTTCGCCAAACGTACCGGGAAGGCATCGCAACATGGAGTAAGTCAGAAGACCTGCCATAACAGTCATTAGTTCAAAAGCTTTCGGGGACAAAAGCTGAATGTGAGATTTTCTTATGTTTTTATCCCTGTAGGTTTTATGATTTTCAAGGCTGAAGTGAAGGCTAAGGCTAAGGCTAAGGCGGAGGTTATTTTGTGATTATTAAAGATTTTTAGATTTTAAGTAAAACCAAAATTAGAAATTATGAAATACAATGATTTTAGAGATTTTCCAGTTTGGCAGAAGGCATATGAAATGGTTCTGCATATTTACAAACTAACTTCTACATTTCCTATTGAAGAACGATACGGTCTGACTTCAGACATGAGGAGAGCGGCTAACTCAATTGCTCACAACCTTGCAGAAGGATATGGACGTTATGAGAAAAAAGATAAAACTAGGTTTTATAAAATTGCCAGAGGAAGTGGGACTGAACTTCAAAGTCAATTAATGGTCAGCTATGGTCTTGGATACATAAAAGATTTGAAAGTTCGAGATGAAACCTTTGATAGAGTTGGTGAAATAAACGTTGAAATTAACAACTTAATAAAATCAGTAGAGACAAGAGCTTAAAAATAAATTACAATACAATAATATTACAATGGAAATGACAACTTTATTACAGAAATTAATCAACAAGGGCAAAAACCTTAGCCTTAGCCTCAGCCTTAGCCTAAAATCCTTAAAGCAAACAATTATAGCTTTGCTATTTATATTCAGTTTTACAATGACTTTTGCCCAAAATGTCGTTAATTTTGAAGAATTGACACTGGAACCAGAATCGCACTGGAATGGTAGTGATGGCAGCGGATATTTCACAAGTGGATATCTTAAATTTTACAATACTTTTGAGGATTGGGGAGGTGGAATGACATCATGGAATGGATTTGCATACACAAACGAAACTGATGTAACTACTTATTTATACACGAATGAATACTCCTCTGCGGCAGGTTCGGGAGTATGGTCATCCGAAAAGTATGCTACTTCATACATTATGGGTGATTGGGAACATAATTACGAACCAATACCTTCTATAATCAGAATTACAGAAACTGCACCCGAAGAAATTCCAGGAATGTTTATTAGCGTTAATGCGTATGCATCTCTTTATATGGCTGAGGGAGATTTTTATTCAGACAACAGTCATTGGCTTAAATTACATATTGCTGGCTTTAACACAGTTACTGATATTGCTGTTGCTGCCGACATCATGCTTGCTGATTACAGATTTGAGAATTCTGAGCTTGATTTTAAAATGAGCGAATGGACATATATTGATCTTTCGTGGGCACAGGGAGCAGACAGTCTTCTTTTCTACATTTATTCGAGCGATGCTGGCGAATATGGAGTAAACACTCCTGCATATTTTTGCATCGACAATTTCGGTGAAGAATGTCCGGAAGGTGTTCCTCAAATGCAAGCAGAAGTAAATGCAAACTATTATATTAATAGTGGTGAATCTGTTCAACTTAAAGCACTTGCAAGTGGCGGAGTTCAACCTTACCGATTTGAGTGGAGTGAGCAATCGGGTCTCGACAATTACAATTCGCAAACACCAACAGCAGATCCTACTGCAAGCACAAGCTGGACAGTAACAATAACAGATGCAATTGGCACAGAAGAAATTTCGACTGTAACTGTTTGGGTTGATGCTACAGATATTGCCCTTGCTGATGCTTTTGAATCGAACATATATTTTGCAGGATAAAATAGTCTCATCATCGAATCAGAAGTAATTATTTCGCAAGTAAACATATACGATATAACAGGTAAGTTAATGATCTCAGAAAAGACATTATCATCCAACTTAAATATTGACGTTACTAAACTTCCTAAAGGCATGTACATCATAAAACTGTCGGATGGAACATCAGTAGTCTCAAAAAAGATAATGAAATAATAAATTTGTAAAAGCGAAACAATGAAAATCAAATTTGTGATATTATTTATGCTGGCGTCGGTATTTAATACTTTTGCACAGACTTTTCCGGCAGGCACAAATGCTATTCATAAAGATTCGTCCATTATTGTTTCGTGGGCGGTATCTGCTGTTGTTGAACGTGGGTATATCAACATTGCAGATACTGCCTTTACTTATTCCGAAGGTGGAACTACATCTAATCGTGCTTGGAAAGGAAGTCCCGAAAACGCAACTGGTTTTGCCGATGGCTTAACAGTTTCACTTGGTGATGGTGGATTAATTACTTTGCAATTTGAACAAGGTATTGCCGATGGCGATGGTCCAGACTTTGTTGTTTTTGAAAATTCCATATTCTCTCCTCCAACGCAAACTGTAACTGCATTTATCGAACTTGCATTTGTTGAAGTTAGTAGCAACGGAATTGATTTTGTGCGATTCCCAGCTGTTTCAAATTATCAATATTCCGAACAAATTGCTACTTTCGAGGCAGTTGAATGGAATAATTTTGAAAACTTTGCAGGTATTTACCCTGTTTTTTATGGAGTACCGTTCGACATTGCTGAACTTAACAGCGAAATGATTGACAAAAATAATATTACACACATAAGACTTATTGATGTTATTGGCAATATTGATCCCGAATATGGAACCACCGACTCAAATGGAAATATTGTAAATGATGCATGGCCTACACCTTTTGCAACTTGCGGATTTGACCTAGATGCAGTTGGTGTTATTAATGTAGCTCAAGACATTGAAAGTTTTAACCCAAATAACTTCAAAGTGTATCCAAATCCATGTAAAGATTTGTTGGTAATTGACTCAGAAGTTTTCGTTGAGCTTCAAATCATCGACTCATATGGTAAAATAATTATGTCGGAACAAATCTTAGGCAACAAAACATTTAACCTATACGGATTAAAAAATGGGATTTACTTTCTTAGGGTTAATGATGGCACAAACATTTTCAATCAAAAAATAATAAAGCTTGATTAAAAGAATCATATATATTATTGCTTTTTTAATGCTGGCGATTGGCGGATTTGCCCAGGATATTTATTTTCCTGATACTGTGAAACTTATTGACGAAGTGTTTGTTCTGGCAAAAAAGGATCTTGACGAATCAGGTTTAAAAATTACAAAGATTGATTCTCTTATTATTGAAACAAAAGCTTTGGGCGATTTATCTTCACTTCTTTCCGAAAATAGTACAGTTTTTATTAAATCTTACGGCCGAGGTTCGCTTGCAACAGCTTCGTTTCGCGGCACTAATGCTTCACACACAAAAGTTGTTTGGAATAATATCGTTTTAAATTCGCCAATGTTGGGAATGGTTGACATGTCGCAAATTCCAGTTTCGGCAGGTGATAATATTATTCTTTATCATGGTTCAGCCTCATTAAGCAAAAGTGCAAATGCTATTGGAGGGTTAATAGAACTAAATTCAGCTCCAATCTGGGAAAAAGGAATAAAAGCTAAAATTGTAAGCTCGGTCGGAAGTTACTCCAGCTATGATAATTTGGCAGAGCTAAATATCGGCAATAAAAAGTTTCAATCGGTAAGCAGAGTTTACCATAGCATGTCGCAAAACGATTTTCCATTTATTAACAACGACATTACCGACACTATAACAGATTACCGAAAAAATGCAGATTATACCAGATATGGAATTATACAGGAGTTTTATTTGCGAACTGGAAAAAAGAGCAATGCCTCGGTAAAGTTTTGGGCTCAGGACTCGGATCGTGGCGTACCAGGACTTACAACTAACGAAGGTGGCCCTAACAGTTCCAAAAACAGACAAAACAATGCTCTGCGAATTTTCTCTGTCAATTATGTTTATTATGGCGAGAAAACTAAATTAGAATTAAATAGTGGAGCAAACCAGCAAATTGCTACATATAATAGCACTAACTACATTAACGGATATGGATTTATGCCAGTTGTGCATGCAATTTCGAAAACACTTTCGGTATTTAATTCAGCTTCGCTTAAATATTTACTAAGCGAAAAAACAGAACTAAGCTCGAGAATTAGCTATAATTACCACGACGTCAACAGTATCGAATGGATTAGACAACAGAGTTACGATACTACTAGAAGTGAAGGAGGAATTAGCATTTCCCTGTTTACATCATCAATAAAAAACTTAAGAGCAGGGGTATTAATTCGTCAAGATTTCTATGATGGAAAACTTAGTCCATTTATCCCATCAGCATCAGGCGAATATTTTATCAACGAAAAGATAAGTATAAAAGGCTCTGTTGCCAGAAACTTTAATATCCCCAGTTTAAACGACTTATATTTTACACCAGGAGGAAATCCAGATTTAAAACCCGAACAAGGTTTTAGTGCTGATGCAGGAATAAGTAATATTTATACGCGAAAGAATCTGGCCATAAAAACTGAAGCTGGAATAAACTACAGTAAGATTTACGACTGGATTTTATGGCGTCCTACTGCAATGGGCTACTGGACACCTGACAACATAGATGCAGTAATAGCTTCGGGTGCCGAGCTAAACATTAACTTACTTTTTCAGTCAAACAATTTTAAATTTAACTCAATAGCAAACTATGCTTTTACAAAATCTGTTCGTGCCGATGTTGTTGAGACAATAAACGACGAATCTACTGGAAAGCAATTACCATATATTCCAAAACACTCAGCAAATTTATATTCACGTATTAGCTGGAAAAATTATTACTTTTCGTACCAGTGGACATATTTCAGCACACGCTACACAACTTCGGCAGCAGAACCTGGAATTCTGGTAAGTATTTATCCATATTTTATGAATGATATTTCTGCAGGTAGAAGTTTTGAAACAAAAAAATTGTTTTTCGACCTAAATTTTAAGGTTTACAATCTGTTTAACGAAGCATACAGATCGGTATTATGGCAACCTATGCCGGGACGAAATTACGCTATTCAACTAACATTAAGATTGAAATGATGAGAATTAAAGCAAAATATTTCACAAAACAAGTGGCAATAATATTTGGCATTTCTTTCTTATTTATGTCCCTTTTAAATTCGTGTATGAAAGATGATATGCGGCCAATCACTGAGTTTGATACTGGATCTGGTGGTGTTTTTATTGTTTGCGAAGGAAATTTCATGTATGGCAACTCATCGTTAAGTTATTACAATAGTAAAACCCGAGAAAACGAAAATACAGTTTTTCTCAGAGCTAATGGAATCCCACTTGGAGATGTTGCTCAAAGCCTTACTATAAATGATTCTACAGCATGGATTGTAATCAATAATAGTGGAAAAGTTTATGCAATCGATATTAATAGCTTTAAGATAAAAGGTAAAATTACCGGACTTACTTCGCCACGATATATGCGATTTATTAATTCTGAAAAAGCTTATATCAGCGACATGTATGCAAAAAGAATATTTGTTGTAAATCCTCAGACTTACACAATTACAAACACTATCAGTATTCACGATAGTGAAGGATTATACATGCGTCATTCATCCGAGCAAATGGTAATCTTTGATAACAAGATGTTTGTAAACTCATGGTCGTACGACAACAAAATACTTGTAATTGATACCGATAATGACAAACTTACTGATACAATCGAGGTTTTAAAGCAACCTAGAAAGATTGTTGCTGATAAAAATAAAAAACTATGGGTATTATGCGATGGTGGCTTTCCAGGCTCGGAATATACTGGCGACTGTGGAATTGTAAAAATCGACATGGAAAGTCACCAAATTGAAGAAACATTTTTACTTGATAAAACAGGAATAGCATCCGACCTGCAGATTAATAAAACAGGCGACACAATCTTTCTCGTAAATGGAGATGTTTATCGTTTTCCTATCAATGCGAATCAATTACCAACAAATGCTTGGATTGAAGCTGGAAATAGAAATCTATTTGCCATTGGTCAAGATCCAAACGACTACAATATTTACATTTCGGATGCAGTTGATTATATGCAATCAGGCGTTATCTACCGATACGACCCAAATTCACAATGCACCGACACTTTTACGGTAGGAATTACTCCCAATTCGTTTGTGTTTAAGTGAATATAGTTAAAACAATGAGGAGTTCGGTGTTATAAGTTTACCATCAATGTTTAAATAATCCCCTGATTCATCAGCAGTACTTCCATTTCCTGCTGCACTTCTTTGGCTTTTTCGGCAGCTATATTTGCAAAGTTTTCGGTAGAATCGGCAAAAATGATTGCTCTTGAAGAGTTTACTAGCAGTCCGCACTTATCTGTCATACCAAAACGAGCAACTTCTTGCAGACTTCCGCCTTGAGCACCAACACCAGGAACTAAAAGAAAATGATTAGGAACTATCTTACGAACTTCGGTAAGCATCTCGGCACGTGTTGCACCAACTACATACATCATTCTGTCGGATCCAGCCCAATCTTGCGATTTCTCAAGAACCTTCTCAAACAACTTTTTGTCGTCTTGAGTAAAATACTGAAAATCGTCAGCACCCTTATTGCTTGTTAGTGCCAAAAGAATTACCCATTTGTTATTATAAGTGAGGAATGGAGAAACTGAATCTTCGCCCATATAAGGAGCAACTGTAACAGCATCAAAATCCATGTTTTCGAAAAATGCTTTTGCATATAGTTTCGAGGTATTTCCAATATCGCCACGCTTTGCATCAGCAATTATAAATATTTCGGGGTAATTGCTTCTTATATACTCAACTGTTTTCTCAAGTGCTTGCCATCCTTTAAGTCCAAGACTTTCGTAAAATGCTAGATTTGGCTTATAAGCAACTGTATATTTTGCTGTAGCATCAATAATCTGACGGTTAAACTCAAAAACAGGAGATTCGAAGCTTAATAAATGCTTTGGTAATTTTTCGTATTCCGAATCTAATCCTGTACACAAAAAGCTTTTCTTAGCTTTAATTTGCTCAAATAATTGTTCGTAGTTCATTTTTTATCTATTTATTGTTTCTTGTTTTTTCAGGCTAAGGCTGAGGCTAAGGCTAAGGCTAAGGAGGCATTGTGCAGGGCTTTAGCTTAGTGCAGCCTTTTTGTTCGTACTTATTTTGTTCTATTGTAATTTGTGATTTGTAATTTGTTATTTCACCTAGTCTTCCAACAGCTTATCGGCAGCAAACTCGATTACATTATCGATACCGGTATCTTCGGCATCATCGTTGAGGATTACAGTATAATCTGGAACAACACCATTTTCATAATTTCCTCCATCAACAGCGATTGTTCGGGTAATTGAAAAACGAAATGTCCAGCCATTTGGTAACTGACCGCCATTAGGCAAACCTAAACCGCCACCAGTTGTATCCCCAACTAGAAAAATATTGTCGTAAGCATAAGTACAAACCGAGAAAAACGACGATGCTGAATATGATCCTCTATCGGTAAGAACCGCTACATTGCCATTATATTTTACTTTGTCGTTTGGCGAATAAATAACTTCTTCGAGTGTCGAGAAACTATCTTCGCCAGCTCCAGATTTAATTTGAGTTTCGTAAAGTTTCATATCTTCAAAAGTAAAGCGAGACAATAATTGAAAAACATTCGAAACATATCCACCACCATTTTGACGAATATCAATAATCAACCCCTTAGTGTCGGCATATTTATTTAAAATGTAATCAAGTTCATAATCGCTAATTTGCGAACCACTAAAAGATGCATATCGAATATAGCCAATTTGACCTTCACGAATAAAATTTTGACCAAACGGACAAGTTGATTGAAAATTTTGCCGCAAAAATTTTCCATAAATCAATCTGCCATCAATATTTACCGGACCAAGCATTGTAATATCGTATCTCGAAACATCAAAAGGAGAAACCAGATTAACATGTCCGTCGCGTAATTCGTTTAGCATTCTACCCATAATATTAAAAAGGCTGTCGTCGCTAATTCCAGCGCTAACCATCGGACGATAAATATAATAAATACTATCCCAGTCAACCTCTTTATACTCTAGGAAGGCATATTTATCATTTACCTCATTCCAAAGATAATCAAAAGTTGAAACAGGATCAGACAATGTTTCCTTCTCGAAAACAAGCTTTTCACAAGAGCTCAGGAATACTACCGAAACTAAAAATGCTGATATATATATTTTTGTTTTCATCTTACAACAATTGCTTAGTTAATTTTAAAAATAAGTCCGAAAGTAAACACATGATGCGACATGTCAATTCTATTTACAGCCGACTTTCCCGAAGTTATAAAATCCCAATAATAGCCAAATCTAATCATGTTACCATTTTTCAATATTCTAGAAACAGAAATATCAGTGTTTAGCCCCGAAAAAACCTTAACCTTCGATTTGTAACCCTCGAATAATGCCTCATCGTAAAGAGTAGAGTTGCCAGGATTGGTAAAACTAGGACGATAAATTATTGTAGCTACAGGCAATCCTATTTTTCCTGATAACAAATAATGTTTCTCCTTTTTTGTGTATTTAATCAGCCAAAGAAATTTTTTCTGTTTTTCGGGACGATCAATTCTCCAGTCGGCGCGTAGGTTTAAACCAAAATCGGTAAAATTATCAAATGTAAAGGCAGCATTCATAAATGAATTATTTACACGAAAGTCGGTAAAATTACCAATGCCACCACCAAGATAATACTTTAGCTCATCATCCGAATTTGATTCGAGTAAACGATAATACGACAAATCGAAATCGAAACTATTTCCAGTACCTGTGATATAATTGTCGTGTGTGGCAGCGATGTAGATTCCGTTTAAAGTCATAAAACTAAAATCGAAAATGCTTTTTTCACCGAAATGCTTATAGTCAATTGTTACAGCCGGCATAAGTGCTGTATAATACAATGGTGATGTTACTAAATCTCTAACAACACCGCTTGCAAGGCCTCCATTAATGCCAAGGTAATTTCCAGAAACAATATTATTCTGCTGCTGATTGTCCTGCGAAAACAGAGCAATCGAGCCAAGTAAACACAATGAAAATAGTATTTTTTTCATAAAAACAGTTTTGACAAAATTAAACATATTCCGAAAACTTCAAATGTTTCAAGATTTAATTATTTTTGTCGGCATAAAAGTCTGAATATGCGAAAAATTTACTGCATTGGCGAAACAGTTTATGACATCCTTTTTCAAAATGGGAAAGCAATTGAATCAAGACCAGGCGGACCAGTTCTAAACACTGCTGTTTCCTTAGGACGATTAGGCGAAAAAGTATATGTTGTTGGCGACCAGGCTGATGATGCTATTGGTAATATCATCGCCGATTTTTTGGTTGAAAACAATGTATCCACAAAATATCTTACGCTTTATAGTGGAGCTAAATCAAGAATGTTACTTGCATTTTTAAATGAATTTAACGAACCAAGCTACAGTTTTTACAAAATCAGGGTTGATGGAGAAATCAAAATTATCTTCCCCGAAGTAAAAAAAGACGACATTGTAATATTCGGATCATTTACTTCGATTAAGAAAGAAGTAAGAGAAGATTTAGTTGCTTGTTTGAAAACTGCAAGAGAAGCAGGAGCCCTGATAATTTACGATCCAAACTTCAGACCGGTTCACATTAAAATGCGAGACAAAGTTATAGATTACATTCACGAAAACATTTCACTGGCTCACATTGTAAAAGGATCGAACGAAGATTTTCAAAATATATTCGAATCCTCATCTGCGCATTCTACTAGAGAAATATTAAAGAGATACAACTGTCAAAATCTGATTTATACCGCAAATAAATACGGAGTAAATTTATTCACACACGATTTTCACAAGATTTTCGACGTGCCACGCATAGATCCAATTTCTACTGTTGGTGCTGGCGACAATTTTGCTGCCGGACTTATTTATGGATTGATTTCCGAAAACGTTTACGCATCCGATCTCGACAAACTCGACCACGATGTATGGCGTAAAATTATTCGCATAGCCATCGACTTTGCAATTAACGTTTGCCTAAGCTACGATAACTACATCGGCGACGATTTTGTAATCGATTATGTTAGAAATGGAAGGATTAAGGAATGTTAGGGGAAACTCCAAATTACAAATTACAAATTACAACAGTTTTTCACATTTGTGATTTGTGATTTGTGATTTGTGATTTATTCGCTATCGCTCATGAGCTCGCTAACGCTCGGTTGTGATTTGTGATTTTATTCACCAAATTCCACTCACTTCAAACCCACATTCACCACATACTCCATTAAATCCATTTGTTTCAGAATCAAAGCCTTTTCTCCTAATCAAAACATTGCCACATTTTGGACAAACAGTATTTGTTTCGCCAGTCCTCACATTGCCAACGTAAACATATTTTATGCCCTTGGATTTTGCAATTTCTGCCGCCGCTTCAACCGTTTCTACGGGTGTTGCCGGAACGTTTTGCATTTTGTAAGATGGGAAAAATCTGCTAAAGTGTAAAGGAACGTCCGAAAACCCGTTTGCTAAAAGCCAATCGCACATTTCGGCAATCATTTCCATTTCGTCGGTATAACCCAGAATTACAAGATTGGTGATTTCGAGCCAAACAGAGCTTTCGTTAAGAATTTTTAAAGATGCAAGCACTGGTTCCAAATGAGCGGTGGTTAAACTTCGATAAATGGAATCGTTAAAACATTTCAAATCAATATTTGCTGCATCAAGATAAGGAATTAATTCCTTCAGTGGTTCAGGATTGATATATCCATTTGAAACCATAATGTTTTTAAGACCTTTTTCGTGTGCAAGCTTTGCAGTTTCGAGCATAAATTCGTAAAAAATCGTTGGCTCTGTGTATGTATAACTAATTGACTTACAATTGTTTTTAATTGCAGAGTTCACGATTTGCTCTGGAGCTGCTGCAATGTATTCAATTTCGTCAGGGCTTTTTTGAGAAATGTGAGAATTCTGACAATTTTTACAATGCATATTGCAACCAGCTGTTCCAAATGAAAGAGTAGTTGTGCCTGGCATAAAATGATAAAAAGGCTTTTTTTCGACAGGGTCAATATGAATTGCAACTGGCTTTCCGTAACTGAGCGAAACCATTTCTCCAGCTTCGTTTGCACGTGCGTTGCAAACGCCTGTTTGACCTGGCATAAGCACGCAGGCATGCGGACAAAGTGTACAAACTACTTTTCCATCGCCTAGCTTTTCGAAGTATTTAGTTTTTTTTTTCGGGTAAAGCCCCATTTCTTTTTCGGAGAACACAATTGCTTCGTAAATATAAATATCAGCATTTTTCCAGCCATCATAACCTATGCCGGCCTTATCGCGCGAGCAATGTCCTAGAAATTCTTCGAGAGTCCAGCCAGTTTCGGTTGCAACCTGTGGCAGAAAAGTTCCTCCTCTCCCGTTTTTGCTGATATAAATCCCATGTTTACCTAAAACAATTTGCTCCACAGAATCAATTTTCACCATTGGAGTCAGAACTGAGATTTCAATATCTACGTAATCTAGCTCATCTTTCGAGATTGGCGAAAATCTATAATCGTTGAGTGCTGCCGCAGATGCCATTTCGACCACAACCTGATAAAGCGGTATTCCAGGTTCGAAGCGACCAATACAACCACGCAAATCGCCATTCTTGTGATAAGTTACAAAAGCACCGCATTTTTCGTTAAGATTTGTCGAGAAATTCATTGCCGACAAATCAGGCTTTTTGCCGTCAATAATCTTTGATTCAGCCGTTAGTCTTGCAAGTTCGAGAAGCTGAATTTTCTCTTCATCACTAAGTTTAAACGATTTATCTTGTTTTTTTGTGAGAGATATTGCCCAATAACCAACAACCCTGTCGTGATCACCATATTGAGAATCGCCAGAGTTCTTATACTCAATTTTATTGTAATCGTAATTCTCCCCAGCCAGATACATCAAAGTTAAAACCGAAGGCCATGCACAGCAATTAGTTGCGAGATTAGAAATATTTTGTTTTTTGCTGCGGGCAATTACATTTATCAACGAATCGGGATTTGCCGAACATATTGCATTTGCAGTTTCGAGATCTATTTTTACAGCGTCATCATATTTTGGGTAATGAGAAAAATCTGTAGAAATAATGAAAACATTTTCGTCGTTCCAGTATGGTTTTAACGCATCAGCAATATCGCGAGCAGCCTTAGCACCATCGCTACCAATTACAATTGGAACAATCTGAAAATCGTTCTGAAGATGAAACTGCAAAAGAGGCAATTGCACCTCGATGCTATGCTCGGTTTTATGAGCATTGGGATAAAACGAAAAAAAACTGTGTTTGGCGATTAGCTCGTTACAAATTTCGGTATTTACCTTAACCTCACCAAGAGGAGTTTCGTAATTGCCGACACTGTAAACCGAAGCACCTTCAAAGTAACTTGTATGACTTGATGCAATAATAAAAATATTCTTATATTGCTTGTCGGGATTGATTTGATTTATTGCCGAAGCAGCAACCTCTCCGCTAAAAACGTATCCCGCATGTGGCGAAATAATAGCAACAGCATCAGACTTTCTTTCTTTAGCTGGCGCAAATAAATGAATCAAATCATTTGTAAGAGTTTCTTTTGTTCCGGAATAAAACTTTCCGGCTACTGCTGGCTTGCGATTCATAATGGTGTCGGGTTTTGAGGTTTGCGAAAACAATGTAAAGCTCGATGACAATAAGATTATTGCCACAATGCACAGACTTAAAATATTCGCACTAATACGTTGCATTTACCGAGTTTGTTTTTACAAATATAGGGAAAAATTACAAATTTAAACGGCTTCTTCTCCCAAATAGCCATACAATTGTTCTATGGAATAAAGCGGAATATTCAGCAACCAGTCATCATCACGAAAATTGGACATAGAAAAGCGAATGCTCTTTTCCGGTTCAAATTTGTCTTTAAAAACTCTTAAACTTTTTGCTTTTAGGTTCTCTTCGGCCTTTACCTCTATTGGATAAATTTTATTTTTATGCTGAATTACATAATCAATTTCGGCACGCGCATTATCTGCTGACCAATAATAAAAATCCTTTGCATCGGAATTTAGCACTGCCAATTGCTGTAAAACAAACTGCTCTGTAAGAGATCCTTTAAATTCTGTAAAAACAGAGCTCTTACCGGTGAAAATCGAAGGTTCCAATTCTCCGATTGTCGAAAGTAAACCTACGTCTACAATAAATAGTTTAAAGAATTCTCTGTTTGCATAAGCTTTAAGCGGCAACGAGGGCTTACTAAGATTACTTACCGTATAAATCAATCCGCAGTCCTTTAACCATGCAAGTGCAATTTCATAGTCTTTTGCTCGAGCGCCACTTTTAAGTTGACCATAGATAAACTTTTTGTTTTCCTTTGACAATTGGGCAAGTGTTGAATTCCAAATTAGCCTTATTCTTGGAACAATATCTTCTGGTGCATGTTTGGAAAAGTCGAGTTCATAAGCTGTTAGAATGTGGTTATGAACATCTCTTACTGTTGTAAAAGAATTAGTTTCTGCAAAATTTAATACAGCTTCTGGCATGCCTCCCACATAGTAATATTGCTTTAATCTATCAATAAATTTTGTTTTAAATGTTTGAATCATTATTGCATCTCGACTATTGAGAATGTCAACCAGAGCGACATCTCCCATGGCAAGCAAGAATTCGGAGTAACTCATCGGATGCAAAGTTATAAAATTCACCTTTCCAACGGGAAACGACAAACCAGCATGCATAGCCATGCCCAATAACGAACCAGCCGACACAATATGATAATCTGGTGCGTCCTCACAGAAGTATTTTAGCGATGTAAGCGCTTCGGGAATTTGCTGAATCTCGTCAAAGATTATTAAACTTGTATGTTTCTCTGCCTTCTTTCCTGTTTCGGCTGACAAAGCCAATAAAATCCTCTGAGTATCATAACCATTTTCGAAAATCTTAGCAAGGTGAGGGGATTGTTCGAAATTAAGATAAATTGTATCATTGTAATACAGACGTCCAAACTCCTTCATCAACCAAGTTTTCCCAGTTTGACGAGCACCCTGAATAATAAGAGGTTTCCTTTTCGGAGAATTTTTCCATTTAACAAGATCATCTATTTTGTTTCGTATCATTATTTTTTTTTAGCAAATTTACATCTAATTTTCTCATAATCCAAATAAATTTACATTTTTACGTACGTATTTATGTGATTTCACACATTTTTACGTACGTATATTTGTAATATTTAACATTTTTACGTACGTAATTTTGTAAAGCTTACCGATTTATCCAAAGAATTGCAAAACACATTATCTAGAACAAACTTTGAATCATCATTATCCTTTTCAAAGGAAAAACTAATAACCCAGAGAATCTTAACGCAAAATATTTTTACTTTAAATGAAATTTAGCTAATTTTGTAGAGTGGAAAAAATTGGATTCATAGAGATAAGTATATCAGGCGCAAAGGGAAATCTTGAGTTGTCGCCTGACAATTTCGACATTCGGGAAATTATCACTATACTTGAGAATGCGGAAAACTTGCTATATCCAGGTGATAAAAAAGACAGACCAAATATTAGCTATAAGATTGAGGAAGGCTCGGTAAAGCATATACTCAAAACGTCGATTCAGTTTATTATTGGTTTTAACGCAATTATTGGACAGATAAATCAGGCGCAAAATATTGATTTTCTTGATTTAAATTCTGCTAAAGCTTTTGAAAACATTCAGAATATTGCTTTAAAAAAAGATTATGTCTTTAATATCAAAACTTCAATTGACGAATCAAACCAAGTAAGAATTGACAAAACAACCAAATTTTACAGGTCGGAAGCAATATGGGCAGATGCAGAATTTTACTTCTATGGTAAAGTTACCAATGCTGGAGGAAAGGACAAGGCAAATATTCACATTTACACCGAAGAAACTGGAACAATAAGAATACAGACTCCCATTAGCTTTTTAGAGCAGTACAACGAAAATTTGCTTTATAAATCGTTTGGCATCAGAGCTTCAGGCAAGCAACATTCCGAAACAGGAGAAATTGATCAATCTTCATTAAAATTCATTGAGCTAGTTGATTATCAACCCAAATATGATGAACAATATCTAAAATCCTTGCGCGACAAAGCTAAAAAATCATGGTTGAGCGGCATAAATCCTGATAATTGGTTAAATGAAATACGTGGGGGATATGATCTAAACATTATTCAAAACCAAACATTTGGAATTTTGGATTTGTAGAAAGCATTTTTTTTCTTAGTTCAAATCTTGTTTATTCCAATTCAATAACATACCACTTTTTCAATTCAAGCCTGTACCGAATAATTGTAAAGCTAAATTCCACCAAAAGAATAAATGTTATTTTTTCCGACAGACTTGCTCGATTATTAGACTATTTATGTATCTTGCAAACAATTTTATTTTTTTGACTGGCTAAATGTTACAAAACGAGGCACATGCAAGGATTAAGATAAACCAACTACTCGAAGAGGCAGGTTGGAGATTCTTCGATACAGCCGAAGCTAAGGCAAATATTCTGCTCGAGAATCATGTGAAAATTTCGCAAAAAGAAATTGATGCTTGGGGAAACGATTATGAAAAAGTAAAATCGGGATCGCTCGATTTCTTATTGATAGATACCGACAATAAACCGATTTGTGTTCTCGAAGCAAAAAAGGAAAGTTTGCATCCTCTTGTCGCTAAGGAACAAGCGCGAAAATATGCTAATACGGTTGGTGCTCAATTTATAATTCTTTCGAATGGTATTGTGCATTACTTGTGGGATCTAAAAAAAGGAAATCCCAAACCGATTTATAAATTTCCGTCTCCTCACGAAATTGGTGCAATAAAAGAATGGAATCCCGACAGAAATTCATTAGCTACAGAACCTGTTGGAATTGATTATATTGTTACTGTTCAAATGCCTGATTATGCTCAGCGACCAGGTTGGAATGGAAGTATTGAGACGAGTAAGGATTTTATTTGGACAAATGGACTTCGATTTTTAAGACCATATCAGCTAAATGCAATTTTACATTTGCAAAAAGCTGTGAGAGCAGGTAAAGACCGCTTTCTGTACGAAATGGCAACTGGTACAGGCAAAACCTTAACTGCTGCGGCAGTTATTCGATTGTTTTTAAGGACAAAAAATGCAAGAAAAATTTTATTTCTTGTTGATAGACTAGAACTCGAAGACCAAGCGTGGAAAGCGTTTACCAACTATTTAAAGCCAGATTATTCAACATATATTTTTAAAGAACACAAAAGCGACTGGCGAAAAGCCGACATTGTTGTTACAACCATTCAATCGCTTATGTTTGACAATAAATATCGCACACAGTTTTCGCCTACAGATTTTGATTTGCTTATTTCGGACGAATCGCACCGCTCAATTTCGGGAAATGCAAGAGCTGTTTTTGAATATTTTCATGGTTACAAGTTGGGTTTAACAGCTACACCAAAGGATTATTTAAAAGGTGTTGATCCCGATAAAGTAAGAGAAAACGACCCACGCGAAATTGAAAGAAGAATGTTACGCGATACTTATGCAACATTCGGATGCGAAGGTGGCGATCCAACATTTCGATACTCGTTGATAGACGGGGTAAAAGATGGATATTTGGTAAATCCACGTGTTTTGGATGCAAGAACCGAAATAACTACGCAGTTGCTTTCCGACGAAGGTTATGCTGTTGCAGTTATCACCGATGAAGGCGAAGAATCTGAAACTTTTGTGTCTAGGGATTTTGAACATAAATTCTTTTCCGATAAAACCAATCGTGTGTTTTGTCAGACATTTATAGAAAATGCTTTGCGCGACCCGATTACCAACGAAATTGGTAAAACAATAATCTTTGCAGTTAGTCAAAATCATGCCCGAAAGCTTACCGAGATTCTAAACGAATTTGCCGAACAGCTTTTTCCAAATAAATACAATTCCGATTTTGCTGTTCAGGTTACCTCACAGGTGGGCGACGCTCAGCAAATGACAATTAATTTTACCAATAACAATTTGAATGGTAAAACAACTTGGCTCGATGGCTACAAGTCTGGAAAAACTCGCATTTGTGTTACCGTTGGAATGATGACAACAGGTTATGATTGTCCCGATTTGCTAAATCTTTGTATGATGCGTCCAATTTTCAGTCCCTCAGATTTTGTACAGATAAAAGGACGTGGAACCCGCAAAAATACATTTGAATTCAAACATAAAAACGAATTTGGCGACGAAGAGCAAGTGAAATTCGAAAAGGAATATTTTAAACTCTTTGATTTCTTTGCCAATTGCGAATATTTTGAGGAAAAGTTTGATTATGACGAAAAAATAAAACTTCCTCAGCCAAGACCTACTGGCGCGGGACCATTGCCTCCACCACCACCTCAAAAAATCTACACAAATCTTAAGCCCGATCCATTAGCAATTTTTAACGAGCAGCAAATAGGATACGAGGGAATGAAGATTGATCGTATGCTGTTTACGAAGTTCGAAGACCGCATTGTAATGGACGACATCATTAAAAAGAATGTGGAACTTGGCAATTGGGAACAAGTTGTCTCGCATATACAAAACGAGATTTTCGATAAACCCGAAGAATACTTTAACCTTGAGAAATTGCGTAAAGCTGCAAAGATTGACCGTAACGTTTCGATAAGAGAAATGGTCGAAAAAGTATTTGGGATAATTCCAAAATTCAAATCGAAAGACGAGTTGCTGGAAGAAGAATTCGACAAATTTATTTCAATTTATCCACCCGAAGAGGATGTGAATTTGAGGGCTTTAAAGTATTTTTTCAAAGCATATATTGTTGATGGCGAAATAAGGAAAATTATCGAAGCCAAAGATTTTCATGCGTTACAAACACATCCAACTCTTACCATTTCGCAATTTAAGGAAGTTGGCGTAAAATATCGCGAGGTGATTCCTGTTTATATTAAGGATTATGTTAAACTTGAGAATTTTGCAGCATAATGAGTGCAAAGAAGTACAAAATATTTATCAGCAGTGTTCAAAAAGAATTTGAACATGAAAGACTGGCACTCGAAGAATATTTATCAAGTGATGTGTTGTTAAAATTATTTTTTCAAGCTTTTGTTTTTGAACGTATTTCGGCTACAAGCAGTTCTCCTGAGCTTGTTTATATTGACGAAGTGAAAAAATCGGATATTTATGTAGGTTTGCTTGGAAAAACTTATGGGTTTGAAGATGAATCCGGCATATCACCAACAGAAAAAGAATACAACACAGCAAAAGAAACACAACTAAGCCGTTGGATTTATATTTTAAATACCTCCGAGAAAAGATCCGATAAAGAAAGTAGGTTTATTCAAAAAGTAAGCAAAGATGTCTCTTGGAAATTTTTTACCGATATTGAAAGTTTAAAGAAAGAAGTTTATCATTCCTGCATTGAGTTTTTGAAGCAAAAAGGCAAAATCGAGCACTTTGATTTTGACAGCTCTTTACATGATTATGCTGGGATTGATGATATAAATGATAAATTACTAAAAGAATTTGTTGAAATTGCTCGAGAAAAACGAAATTTCTCCGAAAAAACTGGGGCTCCAAAATCTGATATTTTAAAACGCCTGAATTTGTTGAGAGACGGAAAACTAACAAATAGTGCTTTGCTTTTATTTGCCGCTGACCCTCAGAAATTCTTCCCTTCGGCAACAGTAAAATGTGCTCATTTTCATGGAAATCAAGTTCAAAAGCCAATTCCCGATTATAAAGAATTTACGGGAACTGTTTTCGAAATGGCAGATTCGGCAGTAGATTTTGTCCTTTCAAAGATAAGCCTCTCCACAGGAACCCGCAATAAGAGCAATCTCGTCGAAACTCAATACGAAATACCTCGTTCCGCGATTTCAGAAGCAATAATTAATGCATTGGCTCATAGGGATTATTACAGTAAAGCAAGTGTGCAAATTTCTGTATTTAAAAACAGAATAGAAATTGAAAATCCAGGACATCTTCCTCACGAAATCACAATCGAAGATCTGAAATTTACACATGCATCTTATCCACATAACCCATTACTTGCTAATTGCTTATTCCTCGCCGGAGCCATAGAAAGCTATGGAACAGGTATTGCTGACATGATTCAGGATATTAGAAGTGCAGGTCTCCAAATGCCAGAATTTTCGTCAAGGCAAACATTTAAAGTAAACTTATGGAGAAGAATTTCCGAAATGGACTATTTTCAGCAAAAGGAACATGATAGGGAACATGATAGGGAACATGATGAAAAACGTATTGATGATAAAATATTGCAATTAGTTAGAGTCTTGTTTGACGAAATGTCCACTTCGAAAATGATGAGTTTGCTATGTTTAAAAGCACGGAGAAATTTCATGCAAAATTATCTACAACCAGCTGTTGAACAGGGATTTATCAAGATGAATTATTCCGACAGACCAACTATTAAGACACAAACTTATAGCTTAACCAACGAGGGGATAACACTGAAAGAAACAGTAATGCAATCTTCACTTAATACCGATGATGTGGACAACACTCCCCATGATACTCCCCATGATACTCCCCATGATATACCCCATGATACTCCCCATGAAGTGAGTAAATTATCTCTGGCTTTTAGGAAATTTATCCTTGCTTTTGAAGGGGAAATGACAAGGCAAGAAATACAATCAAAAATTAAGGTAAAGGATAGAAAATATTTTAGGGAAAAATACCTGTCGCTTGCTATAGATTTAGAAATTGTAAGTTCGGTTGGAGAATACAATCCAAAGGACAAAACGCAGAAATACAAACTTACAGCTAAAGGGCTAAAAATTCATCAATACCTCAAAAAAATATAAAATGCTCGATACAACAACAAAAAAAAGGATAGACGATTGCAGAGATATTTTGGTAGGCAAATTGCCCGATCCGAAAGCACAGATTGAGCAAATTACAATTGCTTTAATTTACAAGTTCATGGACGACATGGACAAGGAAGCGATTGAATTGGGAGGCGTAGCAAAATTCTTTTCTGGCAATTTTGAAAAATATAGTTGGGACAACCTTTTCGACACCAAAGTTACAGCCGCCGAAATGCTAAATTTGTATTCCGATGCTATTGCGAGTATGGACAAGAATCCCAACATTCCGCAATTGTTTCGCGATATTTTTAAAAATGCATTTTTACCATACCGTGATCCCGAAACGCTGAAAATGTTTTTAAAAACAATAGGTGAATTTGCATACACCCACAGCGAAAAACTTGGCGATGCTTTTGAATATTTGCTTTCGGTAATGGGTTCGCAGGGCGATGCTGGACAATTTCGTACTCCAAGACATATTATTG
>JAQVGK010000267.1 GCA_028696755.1 Bacteroidales bacterium
TCAGCTTCAATGGATTTTAAGAAGAATTTTGGCAAAGTTAACATTAGCTTTTTAACCGAAGGATTCTATACAATGCTATTAAATCCTTTTGTAAATGAGTATGGCACACCCGACGAAGATGGAACAATAATGTACACACGAGTAAATGCCAAAGAGGGAGCAACTGTAAAAGGGATAAATTTCGAATTCAATGTGTTTCCACACGAGAAGCTTGGCTTTAGATCTGGATTTACTTTACAACAGAGCTTGTACGATGCAGAACAAGAATTTGGCGAAAAACGATTCTTTAGAACTCCGAATAATTATGGATTTTTCACTCTTGATTATAGCAAAACCAAATTTGGATTTTCTGCTACCGGAACCTATACAGGCAAAATGCTTGTACCATATTTCGGAAACACTCTTGCTAATCCCGAAGAAGGCGAATTGCGCACATCAAATCCTTTTTTCGATCTTGGCATAAAGGCGAAGTACAATGTAAAAATCAACGGTGCAACTTTACAGTTTTTTGGAGGAGTAAAAAACATTTTTAACAGCTTTCAAAACGACTTTGACTTAGGTGCCGACCGCGATCCTGCCTACATCTACGGACCAACTAGTCCACGCACTGTGTATTTTGGAATAAAGCTGGGGAATAATGTTTTGTAGTGGTTTAAGTTGTGTTAACATAGTGCAGGGTTTAACAGATTGCTTCACCACAAGTGGTTCGCAATGACCGTTGCCTGATTTATTTCGGCAACGGTCATTGCGAACGAAGTGTAGCAATCTGTTACACTCTGCAGAATACCAGACCCGCAGCGCCCGCTATCGTTCCTAAACCCCTGCCCCACAACCAACGCAGCAGAATTTAAAATAATTTTTATTTTTTTCTTTTAAAATCAAAAAAGATATGTATCTTTGCACCTCAATTTCGCGGATGTGGCGTAATTGGTAGCCGCGCCAGACTTAGGATCTGGTGCCGAGAGGCGTGGGGGTTCGAGTCCCTTCATCCGCACAGCAACCGCATGAATTTCGTAACTGAGATAAATGCGGTTTTTTTAAATTTTATAAATTAGTAATAAACAAAAAACGACCTGATGGAAGTTGTAAAAAATCAAATCGACGAATTAAATGCAACAATAACCGTTAATGTTGCAAATTCAGACATCGCAGAAAATGTTGAGAAAACGATTAAAGAATACCGCCGCAAAGCTAATGTTCCAGGATTTCGTCCAGGAAATGTACCGGTAGGACTTATCAAAAAAATGTATGGTAATGCAATTATTGCCGACGAATTAAACAAACTAGTTTCAAAATCGCTCACCGATTACATCACCGAGAATAATCTAAAAGTTCTTGGCGATCCACTACCAAGCGAGTCGCAGGAACAAATCGAATGGGGAAAACAAGATAACTATAGTTTTATTTTTGACGTAGCTGTTTCTCCAGAATTCGAAGTTAAACTTTCTAAGAAAGACAAAATCACAAAATATATCATCAAGGTTGATGAAGAAATGCAGAACCGTTACGTAAACTCTTACAAACAGAGATTCGGACAGTTCGAAGAAGCTAAAAAATCTACTGCAGAGTCACTTCTTACAGTTGGATTAATCGAGCTTAACGAAAATGGCGAAGTAAAGGAAAACGGAATCAGCATCGAAGAAGGTTCTATTTCGGTAAAAGCTATTAAAGACGAAAAAATCAAAAAATCATTCACAGGAATTAAACCTGGTACTGTGGTTGATACCGACCTTAAAACTGCTTTCCCTAACGATACAGAGCTCGCATCACTTCTAAAAATCACAAAAGAAGAAGTTGAAAGCATGAGCAATCTCTTCAGAGTTACTGTTTCGGTTGTTAAAGAATATAAAGAAGCTGAGATGAACCAAGACTTTTTCGACAAATGTTTTGGTGAAGGTGTTGTAAAATCAGAGGAAGAATTCTTAAACAGAATTAAAGAAGATATCGGAGCTTCGTTTGTTCGCGAAACCAAATTCAAACTTATGCTCGATATAAAAGACAAGCTTATTAAAAAGGCTGACTTTGCATTACCAGAAGCTTTCCTTGGTCGCTGGTTAAGAGCTACAAACAAAGACCTTACCGAAGAGCAAATTAACAACGAATTCGATCGTTTTATCGAAGATCTTAAATGGACGTTGATTAAATCGAAAATTGCTAAGGATAACGAAATTAAAATCACCGAAGACGATCTAGTAAACGCTGCAAAACAACAGCTTATTGGCCAGTTTGCTCAGTACGGAATGTCGTATATCCCAGATGAATATCTTACAAAGTATGCAAACGAAATGTTGCAGAAAGAAGGCGAAGCTAACAAACTTTACGAACAAGAAATCGAAGAAAAAGTTGTTGACTTTGTTGCCGAAGCTGTAAAGATTGACGAAAAAGAAGTTAGTATGGAAGAATTCAACGAACTTTTTAAGTAAAAAATAATATTTGATTTTTGAAAAACTGTCGTAACTTAGTTGCGGCAGTTTTTTTTTATGTAAAATAAGATTTTTGGTAAGTATTTAGATAGCTGTTGTTCGAGATGAAATTTTAAAAATGGCATGGGGCATAGAGCATGGAGCATGGAGCTCAAATTGTAGAGAGTATAGCATTTGTGCTAAAAACAGCATTATGCAAAATATACGAATAGCATAATGTCATTTTCTAGCACAAATCACTCCATGCCCCATGCTCCATGCGCCGTATTGAGCTTGCCTGCACTGCGATGCGCTGAGTTTATCGAAGTGAGTTTACCGAAGTGTCGAAATGCAAAAAAGCAAACGATAATTAAATAGTCATTTAAATAATTACAAATAATGATAACTCAACTAATAACCAACCCACATGATAAACGAAGAAATATTAGACAGATATCTGCACGAATTAAAGTTTATAGTTCTTAAAAATCAAGCTACGGGAAAAGCATTTGCCCTGCATTTTGGTTTTAACCTTCCGAATTTGCATCACGATATTTTTATAGATGCAGAAGCTGAATACAGCAAGCAAAATATCGAAATTGCTATTCTTGGCGGCGGAAGAATTACAAAATCAGGGAATAAAATTATTTTCTATTCACATTCCGAAAAATACGGCAGATACGAAGACGAGCACGCACTTAATCTTGCTCCAAAACACGAGGTCTTTGCTGGACACAATTTTACTTTTATCTCGAAAGCGGGAGAATTGGATTGGAGGAAAGTCTGAAGAAGTGCCTAGAGTGCCTAAAATACTTGGAGTGCCTAAAGTATTTGGGCTGCTGGCAAGACCTGTCAGTGTCCAGAGGTCCTGACAGTGTCGCAGCATGAACTCAAGGCACTCTAGATACTTTAGGCTCTTCTTAAAGCCAACATCCCAAAATCACCTTTACTCCAAAATGAGTAGTTTGCCCGCGAGTGCCATCATCGAACTTAAAATATGTCTGACCGTATTGCAAGCCGATAATTAGCGAAAACCCATCGTCCCAAACAAAACTATAACCTGGCTCGGCAAATGCAGTAAAAGAACTGTTTCCGTAATAGATATTTCGGGTGTAAGCAAAGCCTGGACCTACATAAAAACCTTTTGGAATTCCATCATCGAAACCACCACGATGAATATAATATGGTAGGCAAAGCTCGGCGCCTGTGCTAATAAGTGCCGAAGCTGTACTTCTAAATCCATAGTTCATGAGAAGAATTAGGCGGGCATCTAAATTCTGAATTACAGGAGTTTCAAATGTTACTGGCAAAATATTAACATCAAATGCTCCTTTTGGATAAAACTTTTCTTTTGTAACCGAAGGATTTATCCCGATAAATATCGCATTTTGCGAAATCGTTGCCAGCGATACACACAAGAGAAAAATAACCAGAGTAAACTTTATCTTCATAATAAATCTAATTGAAATTAGAATGGGTATCCAATACCAAAATTAAAAGTAAAATCGCTTAATTCAAAAGTTTTAAAAGTACCAAACCAACGTTCGCCAAGAGGAAGAGTTGGATCGTGAAGAGGCACACCAAAATCGAAACGAATGATAAAAAACGAAAGGTCGATGCGTGTTCCAAATCCTGTACCGATTGCAAACTCGTTATAAAAGCGATACATATTAAACAAAGCGCCAGCACGGTTATCGTTTTTATCAATAGCCCAAATATTTCCAGCATCGAGAAAAACAGCCCCGTTTATGAAAGAAATCAGCGGGAATCGATATTCAAGATTTAGAAGCAACTTCATATCCCCTATCTGGTCGTAACCACGAGTTGGATTTGAGTATGAACCAGGTCCAATCGAGCGAACGTGCCATGCTCTAAGGTCGTTTGCTCCACCTATAAAATACTTTTTAATAAATGGCAAACCAGTGGTCGAGTTTCCATAAGGTAGACCAACACCAATAAAACCACGATAGACCAAACTACGCTTTTCGTCAAAAACTTGATAGTATCGATAATCAATATCAGCCTTAACAAATTGAGCGAACTCGACACCCATAAAACGGTACGATCCATCTTCGGGTTCGATATTTGCGACTTTATAGGCAAGAGATGGCAGATTTCCGCTCGTTTCCACATTTAGCCACAAGTACGAAAAACTGCGCGATTTAGTTAGACTTTGGTTATTAAACATCAGGTCGTAGCTTAATACTGTCAACAACTGATCCTGATATGAATATCTAATAAACAAATTTTGAATCTGCTCTTGAAACACTGGATTAAAATCAAATATTTTCACCGAGTACAGCTCAATTGGATTTACATAATGCGTAAAGTTCTTGTTTTTTCCACCCTTCCAAAAATATCCAAAGCTAGCGCTTGCAATAGAACGAGTATAATCGGGACGTTGCTGATAGTTAAATGAAGCAGCAATCTGAGTTTTTGGGTTATGATTTTTTACAAATTCGGTATTTTCCCAAAATGGAATCATCAGTTTAGGAATGTTCAGCTTCATCTCACCACCATATTCCAAAGTGTTAAAAAGTTTCGTCTGCTCCACACCTTCTTCTGCTTTTAAAGTTTGGAAAGCAAGAGTTCCTTTTACCGAAAAAATTTGAGCTCCTTTAGCAACATTTTTATTACTATATGACACCACTCCAGCCATACCAATATTACCCGAAGTATTATTGCCTTCAAGCTCGAGAGTATAAGATTGTTTTACCAAAGGTGTAAGATAAACATGTACATCCAGATATTTTTCTTTTTGCGTATCGAGATACACATCCTCCGAAGCATTTAGTTTAATGTTTATAAGTTTAAACTGCTTTAAGTTGGATAGATGGCTGTGAGTTTTTTCAACATTTTCGATATTATATCTGTCCGAAGGCTTTAAAAAACATGATTGCAGAAAAACAGAAGGCTTAATTCTTAATTTATTTCTATAGATGATATTTAAGCCATCAACAAAAACAGTATCAAGTTCCGAAAGATATTCTTCAGGTT
>JAQVGK010000268.1 GCA_028696755.1 Bacteroidales bacterium
AAAAACCTTAGTTGCATTTTCGGGTAAAGTAATTTACGATGCTTATCCCGAAGGAGTTACCGAAGTGGATTTGAATGGGATTAAAGAAAAAGAAGTTCCAGCAAAATTCTCTACCGGCGAATACCAGTTATTGTTAGTTGCCGAAAAATACCAGACCGGTTTCGACCAACCCCTGCTTCATACGATGTATGTTGACAAAAAATTATCAGGCGTTAAAGCTGTTCAAACCTTATCGAGATTAAACAGAATGTGTCCAGGAAAAGAAGATACTTTCATTCTTGATTTTGTGAACGAAACCGAAGATATTCTGAACTCATTCCAGCCATATTATGAGCTTACCACAATTGAAGAAACTACGGATCCAAATCATTTATACAATTTAAAAACTGAAATTGAGAAACCACATATAATTTGGCAATCCGAAATTGATAATTTCTGTAATGTTTATTTTAAATCAACCAAAAGCTTATCTGTCAAAGATCAAGCAAGACTTAATGCGTATATAGATCCAGCGGTTGAGAGGTACAAAAAACTACCTGTTGAAGATTCAAAAGATGATGTTGTTGGAACAGAAACGACTCAGGAGAATTATAAAAATACATTACAAGTATTCTCTCGCACATATTCTTTTTTGACACAGATAATGCCATTTAGCGATGTCGAACTTGAAAAGTTGTTCACCTATGTAAGATTCCTAATAAAAAAGCTTCCCAAAACTCATCAGCAAGACAGGTTTAAATTAGGTGATGAAGTAGCCCTTGAATATTATCGTTTACAAAAAATAGCTGAAAATAATATTGTAATGGAAGATCAAGCTGAATATGAACTTACCGGTGGTGGTGATGGCGGTATAAGAATCTCGCCAGAAGAAAAAGCTGCATTATCCGAAATTATTAATGTATTGAATAAGCGATTTGGCACAGAATTTACCGAAGCCGACAAATTATTTTTCGATCAGATAGAAGCAGAACTAGTCGCCGATCAAAAGCTGTCAGAGCAAGCAAAAACAAACAGCATAGAGAATTTTAAATTTGGTTTTGATGATATTTTTATGGATAAGCTCATTGGGCGAATGGAACAAAACCAAGACATTTTCACTAAAATGATGGATGACAAAGATTTTGGTGGTTTGGTCAGGGATTATTTGTTGAGAAGGGTTTATGAACAGTTGAGTAAGTAAAATTTTAGATATGACAAAGTACAACACGAATTTAGCATCAGAATATTATGTTCTTGCGACTCTCTACAGATTGGGTTTCGATGCTTACATAACTTTGGGGAATAAAAAGAGTATTGATATAATTTTACATCTGGAGAATCATAAACAAATAACAATTGATGTAAAGGGATTACAGGGCACTACAATGTAGCCACTTGACAACATTGATGAGTTTGCATCAAAACCAAATCATTTCATTGTGTTTTTATCGTTCAGAAATAAAATGACTGACACTGAAGAAGTTCCTGATATTTATGTCGTTCCTCACGACGATATTAAAAACAAAAATCTAATGTATAACGCACCAAGTGGTCGTAAAGGAATTAGGCTAGCAACATTGCGTAATTCTAAAGATTTATATAAAAGTAAATGGGATCTACTAAATCAATAACATATGTACCTAATCGACAAAAATAAAAATAGAATAGCCAAACTAGAGGAAAAAACATTTACTGAACTTGGGTTTAAGGAGCGTGAGCACCTTCAAGAGTGGTTAGCCAATAATCCAGAGGCTCTGGGTGAAGAGCTTTTGATAATACAGAAAGAGTTTGTTTTAGCCCCTTAAATAATCGGACAAAATTATAGATTGAAAAATATAATTAATTTTGTCATTATGGAAAAAAGAAAGTTTAGTTTAGAAGAAAAATTGAGAATTTTAAAAGAAGCTTCAGAGAATGGAGTTAAAACAACACTTGAGAAGTATGGAATTTTTCCAGCCACTTATTATCACTGGCGCAAAAAGCTTGATACAATGGGTGTTGAAGGATTTAAACATGGAATGACTCCAGAACAGTTGAAACGCATACGTGAGTTGGAAAAAGAGAATCAGCTTTTGAAGGAAATAATTGTCCAAAAAGAGCTTGAGAGTAAAATGAAGGACGAGCTTATAAAAAAGCGTTATGCCTTGGAGAAAAGAAAGAACTAGTAGCTAGGTATGTTCTTCAAGGCTTAACAAGAGATAATGCTCTAAAAATAGCTAATATTAGTAAGCACCAATATTACCACTCTCCCAAAAATAGCAAAAGAGGTCGCAAAAAAACAGATACGGTTATTACAACATCAGGAGTTGTTGATAATGCTATAATGATTTCTGAGATAGAACAAATAAAATCTGATCCAGACCTAGATTACGGCTATATTAAAATGACATATGAGTTAAAAACAAGAGGATACTATGTAAACAAGAAAAAAGTTTATTTGCTAATGAAAACAAATGGCTTACTAAAGACTAAAAATAAAGCATCGCAAAAAAACTATGCTAAGTACAGGAAAGTTTTACCAGAAGGTCCTCTCGAAATATTAGAAATGGATATTAAATATGTATGGATTGAAAGAGATAAGAAACATTCAGCCATTTTAACAATATTGGATACATTTACTAGGCATGCTCTCCATTATTATGCAAGTCTCTCCATAAAAAAACATGATGTAAAACAATGTTGGGAGCATGTTATTGTTAATCATTTGCAAGCATATTTAAGACCTGGGCAGCCAATACACATAGAAGTTAGAAATGACAACGACAAGCGTTTCGTGGCGAAGATCGTACAAGAGTATTTTGCTGAGAACTTTCTTAATCAGGTCTTTACGCATCCATACACTCCTCAAGAAAATGGACATGTGGAAAGCTTTCACGCGATTCTTTCCGAACACCTTGAGAGATTCACTTTTTGGAGTATTGAAGAACTTCAACAGAATTTGGTACTCTTTTATGAAAAATACAATAATAAAAGAGTGCATTCTTCAATTGCATATTTAACTCCTTCTGATTTTTGGGACTTGTGGGATAAAAATTTAATCGAAAAACAAACGGATTATAAAAAAAGAAAAACTAAATTTAAAACAAAAATGCCGTATCAACTAGTTAAACAACATACGGGTAATAAAGAGCCCGAGGATGTTCCATTGCATAATAAACTGCACCGGAACGGTGCTCCTTTGCTAAATCAGTTAGAGATGGTCGGCGCCGAGTCACCTCACATCATACGGTCCAAAAAATCACCGTCGGATGTCCATTGCGAGGCAAATATATAAGCTTTTTTATTATGTTTGTACTGTGGTTATTAAATTGTCCGATTTATAGGGGGTTAAACCAAGTCATAAAGTTTAAGGTTGTTTTTTAAAATAAAACATAGAAAATACTTTAGTTCTAGGGCAAATGAAAACAACTTTTCATTTTGCCTTGCACCTTTTAATGCAATGCACTTTTCGTTTAATGGCAAAGTCTATCCATGTCACAACAACAACTCACTAGCCTATGGTCAAATTGGCAAAAATAGTATTCATGAAATTTGGGATAGCGTAGACAGAAAATATTATCAAAATTGTTTACAGAAAAATCAGCTAAAGAAAACAGGTTGCCTTCAATGTTTGTTCGACATCGAAAAAAGGAATTATAAGTCTTTAAACTCATATAGATACGATTCCATTCCGACAAAAAAAGACGAAAAATATCCAACTATATTAGGTTTTCGCTTCTCAGACAAATGCAATATTCAGTGTATTATGTGTTTTTCAAATCATAATGTTAGAAACATAAGTTCCAATTCTGCTGAAATATATGATGAAGCATTTTTTAAAGATTTAAGAACATTTATTATTCATGCTAAACAAGCCTACTTTTTGGGTGGAGAGCCATTTTTTGAAGAGTTGAATTTCAAGGTTTTTGATTTGTTTGCAGAGTTAAATCCCAATTGCCAGATCACAATTCAAACCAATGGAATGATTCTAAATGAACGAATTCGAGGCTATCTAGCAAAGGGTAATTATAGTATAAATGTATCGTTAGACAGTTTGAGCTCAGAAACATTTGAGCAAATCAGAAAAGGTGCAAAGTTTAGTAAGGTAAAGGAGAATATTGATGAATTTCGCAAGTTATGTAATGCTAGAAAAACGAACTTTTCTACATGTATTACGCCAATGAGATTGAATTACAAAGAAATTCCTTCTATTATAGAATATTTTAATCTTCACAATAACAATATTTGGATTAACAAATATTATTTCCCAGCGATGTACTCGATTTGGGCTTTAGATTCAAAGAAAATCAAAGAGATTATCGATGAATTAACACAAAAAAAAATAGCATTACACAATGAAATATCAAATTACAATTATATACAATTTACTAATTTTATTGATGTTCTTAAAACATATTATAAAGATGCTCAAATACGAGAAAACTCTAAGTTAGATTTTCAAAGAGAATCAGTGAAATTATTAAATATCGTTAGAGGAGAACTAACAAATTTTGGTAATTTTACAAAAAACAATCAAGAAAAAACATTTGAATTATTAGCACAATTAAATGATGTAAATAGTAAGAAGCTTTACTATTACTTAAAGCTTTTGCTTGAAACATATAGCGGTGATAAACTTGCTGAAAATCTATCTTTGATGAATTCAGAGTTTATTAAACAAGATATTGAATATATTTCAATTTAATTAATTATTTAAAAAATGATTAACACCATAAATATTGTTATTCCAATTTATAACGAAGAAAAATATATTTATCAGTTAATATCAGAAATAAATAACGCTATTTTAAACAGTGAGTACAAACATATTCTAATTATTGTTAATGATTATTCTACAGATAATAGTCTTTTAGAAATTAAAAAGGCTAAATCAGATTTTCCACATTTAAAAATTGTTTCAATAGACAATAGCTCTAATAAAGGTAAAGGATACTCTCTTAGACAAGGGTTTAGTCAATGTCAAGATGGAATAATAATAATTCAGGATGCAGACTTAGAATATAGTCCATCGGAATACCACAAACTAATCCTTCCGATTATTAATAATCGAGCCGATGTTGTTTATGGCTCTCGATTTCAAGGTTCCGAACCAAAAAGAGTTTTATATTACACTCATTTTATAGCTAATAAACTATTAACGACATTGTCAAACATTTTTACAGGCTTAAACTTATCTGATATGGAAACTTGCTACAAGGCTTTCAGATGTGAACTTTTAGGACATATAAACCTAAAAGAGAATCGTTTCGGATTTGAGCCTGAAATTACGGCAAAGTTAAGTAGAATAAAAGATGTTAGGTTTGTGGAAGTTGGCATATCTTATTTTGGTAGAACATACAACGAAGGAAAAAAAATAAAATTTAAAGATGCCATACGTACTCTGTTCTGCATTTTTA
>JAQVGK010000269.1 GCA_028696755.1 Bacteroidales bacterium
CGTTAGGTTCGATTGCAAATATTGCATCGTTGAGTTCCACCTGTCTTCCGGTTTCCTCTCCTGATTTATTATATACTGATACTTTCATTATCTTTCAATGATTACATATGAACCTTTTGACCCTGGAATAGAACCTTTAATTAATACGAGGTTACTTTCAGGTATCACTTTCAATACTCTCAGACTGATCATTTTAACTCTGTCGCCCCCTGTACGTCCACCCATACGCATTCCTTTGAATACTCTTGATGGCCATGAAGATGCGCCCAATGATCCAGGTGCTCTTAAACGATTGTGCTGACCGTGGGTAGCATCGTTTACACCCGAGAAACCATGTCTCTTTACTACACCCTGGAATCCTTTTCCTTTTGAGATTCCAATTACATCACAAAATTCACCTTCAACAAAAATGTCAACGGTAATTTTATCACCAACTTCAACTTCGCCGAATTCTTCACCTTTTTTAATCTTTCCAAACTCTTTGAATTCAACAAGTTTTCTTTTTGGTGTTGTGCCGGCCTTTGCAAAATGGCCTTTCAACGCTTTGGTCGTATGCTTTTCCTTCTTTTCATCGAGAGCCAGCTGCACTGCTTCGTAACCATCTTTTTCCAAATTACGGATTTGGGTTACTACGCAAGGCCCTGCTTCAACTACAGTGCATGGAATGTTTTTTCCCTCAACACTGTAAATGGAAGTCATACCTACTTTTTTACCAATAATTCCTTGCATTTTACTTCCTTTTTAAAATTTAACTTGCTTTAATTTCTACATCTACGCCACTTGGCAATTCTAATTTCATCAGAGCATCAATCGTTTTCGAAGTCGTACTGTAAATATCGAGTAAACGTTTGTAAGAACTAAGTTCGAACTGTTCTCTCGATTTTTTATTTACGAATGTAGAACGATTAACTGTAAAAATACGTTTGTGTGTTGGTAGTGGAATTGGTCCCCTAACAATAGCACCGGTAGTTTTTACGGTCTTAAGAATCTTCTCTGCTGATTTGTCAACCAAATTGTGGTCGTAAGATTTCAGCTTAATTCTGATTTTTTGATTCATACTATTCTATTATTAAAAAATAAATTTTCTACTATTAATTAATTCTTGTAATACATCAGCAGGTACTCTTTCGTAATGAGAAAATTCCATACTGAACATTGCTCGTCCCGAACTAAGCGTTCTTAGTGCCGTTACATAACCAAATTGTTCGGCCATTGGAACCTTAGCTCTCAAAACACGGTGCAATCCTTTAGAATCCATTCCCTCTATAGTTGCACGGCGTCTGTTAAGGTCAGCACTAATGTCTCCCAGATATTCTTCAGGAGTTACGATTTCGAGTTTCATTACCGGCTCCAGAATTGTGCTCTTAAGTTTTTTTGAAACCTCACTAAAACACATTCCTGCAGCAATCTGAAAAGCAAGCGAATCACTGTCAACATTATGATACGAACCATCAACAAGTTCAACTTTCATGCTGTGAACAGGATAACCTCCGATAGGTCCGTTATTCATCGCTTCACGGAATCCTTTTTCGGTTGCAGTAATAAATTCTTTTGGTAATTTACCACCGCTTATACTATTAATAAATAAAAGTCCGGAAACTTCTTTGTCGTTAACCGTTCCGATATTAACCGTAATATCTGCGAAACGACCTTTGCCTCCGGTTTGTTTTTTAAATATGTAGTTGTAATTAAGTGTATCAAGAAATTCTTCTTTGTAATTAACCTGAGGCTTACCTTGATTTATTTTTAATCCAAACTCTCTAACTAAGCGATCTATTATAATCTCTAGGTGCAATTCACCCATACCGCTTACCAAAGTCTGTCCAGACACTTCGTCGTATCTTATTGCAAATGTAGGATCTTCCTCTGCAAGTTTGTTTAATGCCTGAGTAAGTTTATCAATATCGGCCTGATATAAAGCTTCAACAGCTATTGAAATCACAGGCTCCGGGAATTGCATCTTATCGAGTACAATCGCTTTGTTCTCGTCACAAAGTGTATCACCGGTTATCGCATCTTTTAATCCTACCACTGCACAAATATCTCCTGCTTCGATTTGCTCAACCTGATTTTGTTTGTTGGAATGCATCTGGAATATACGAGTAACTCTCTCTTTTTTTCCAGTACGAACATTGTAAACCATGTCACCAGTTTTAATAGTTCCGCTGTACATTCTCACATAAGCAAGTTTTCCGACAAATGAATTTGCGGCGATCTTAAAGCACATCGCAGCAAGTGGTCCATTTGGCTCAGCATGACGAACTAATAGCGCATCAGTTTTTGGATCATGTCCATTAATTGCTTCAACATCTAGTGGTGATGGTAGATAATCACAAACAGCATTTAACAGCAACTGAACGCCTTTATTTCTGAAAGCCGAACCACATAAAACAGGAACATAATTACTGTTGATTACAAGTTTACGAAGAAGAGATTTAAACTCCGTAACCGATATCTTCGAGCGATCTTCGAAAAATCTCTCGAGCATAGAATCATCGGCTTCGATAACAGTTTCAATAAGTTTTTCGCGATATTCAAAAACCTCGTCAAGCATATCTTCGGGAATATCGGTCACAGTAAATTGTGCTCCAAGACTTTCATCATTATCATCCCACACATAAGCTTTTTGCTCGATAAGATCTACCACACCAGTAAATTGATCTTCCTCACCAATAGGGAGCTGAACCACTAGCGGTTTTGCCCCTAGTTTTTCTTCAATTTGCTGAACAACTTTGATAAAATCGGCACCCGATCTATCCATCTTGTTTACAAAGGCCAATCTAGGCACATTATACCGATTTGCCTGATGCCAAACTGTTTCGCTCTGAGGCTCTACTCCACCTACTGCACAAAAAACAGCAATCGCTCCATCAAGAATTCTTAAGGAGCGTTCTACTTCAACTGTAAAATCTACGTGTCCGGGAGTATCAATTAAGTTTATTTTAAACTTACTGTCATCCATCGTCCAGAAGGTTGTTGTAGCAGCAGAGGTTATCGTTATTCCCCTCTCCTGCTCCTGAACCATCCAGTCCATCGTGGCTGTTCCCTCGTGCACTTCGCCAATCTTGTAGTTTATACCAGTATAATACAGAATGCGCTCACTTGTTGTGGTTTTACCCGCATCAATATGAGCCATTATGCCTATATTTCTAGTATTTACAAGATTAACACTCATGAATCGCTATTCTTAGAACTTGAAGTGAGAGAAAGCTTTGTTAGCTTCGGCCATTCTGTGAGTATCTTCTTTTTTCTTGAATGCAGCACCTTCGTTATTATAAGCAGCAATGATTTCGGCAGCTAATTTTTCGGCCATTGAATGACCACTGCGTTTACGTGCGTATAACAACATCCATTTGTGACTTACAGAAATTTTTCTGTCAGCACGAATTTCTGTAGGAACCTGGAAAGTAGCTCCACCAATACGGCGACTCTTAACCTCAACAGATGGAGTGATATTATCAAGAGCTTTTCTCCATATATCAAGAGGACTTTCTTCAGAATCCTTCATCTTCTTGGCAACGAGATCCATAGTGTCGTAAAAAATCTTGAATGAAGTAGATTTTTTACCATCCCACATCATATCGTTTACAAAACGTGTTACTCTAGAATCATTAAATTTTGGATCCGGTAATATCGTTCTTTTCTTTGGTTTGGATTTCCTCATTTTATTTAAACTTTAATCATTTGTTATTTTTTCTTTCCTTTTGTTGGAGCTGCTGCTGCTGCACCTTTTTTAGGTCTCTTAGTTCCGTATTTCGAACGTCTCTGTCTGCGACCATCAACTCCTGCTGTATCCAATGCACCACGCACAATGTGATATCTAACACCTGGCAAGTCTTTTACCCTGCCACCGCGAACCATCACGATTGAGTGCTCTTGCAAATTATGACCTTCGCCCGGAATATAAGCATTCACTTCTTTTCCGTTTGTTAATCTTACTCTCGCTACTTTACGCATTGCCGAATTTGGTTTTTTCGGTGTGGTTGTATATACTCTGGTACATACACCTCTGCGCTGCGGACATGAATCAAGTGCCGGTGATTTACTCTTGTCAATGGTTACCAGCCTACCTTTTCTTACTAATTGTTGTATTGTTGGCATAAAACCTGTTAATTTTTAATTTCAACTACTTTATAAATTTTCGGACTGCAAAGGTAGATTATTTTTTTTTATTAACAACATTAGTGTTAATTTTTTTTATTAATTTCTGTTATCAACAGATTTTTACATTGTTAATAACTTAAAATACCGCTAAAATCAATGCAATTTTTAAAGTTTTCTCAAATAAAATCTTTCATTTTTTTTCAAATTGTTAATAACTGTTATGCACTTATTATTCCCTAAAATATTTTTCCCTTCTTTTTGATGAATTTTTTTCAATTTTTATTACCGAATTAAATAAGGCATTATATTTGTAAAAATTAACCGGACTAAATTCAAAATATTATGAAAAATTATCTGTCTTTATTATTAATAGGTATAGCATCTTTGGGATTATTTTTAACATCGTGTGATCCTAATGGCCCTGATCCAAGTGATAGCATTGTCGAAATAACAGCAGACATAACTACTCCAACAGTTTGGACAGCCGACAAAGTTTATGTAATTAAGAAATTTGACTTCTATGTTGAGGATCAACTAACAATTAATCCTGGAACAGTAGTAAAGTTTACTTCAACTGCAAAAACACTAACTTTATCAGGTAGTGGAAAGATTTTAGCAAACGGAACGGCAGATAAACCAATTATTTTTACTTCTTACTCTGATGACATTAACGGTGGCGACAGTAATGATGACGCTGGTGCAACATCTCCTTCAACTTTGGATTGGGGCGGAATAGATCTTAATGGAACAACTGGTTCTGAGTTTACATATTGCAAATTCTTTTATGGTGGATTTGGATCGGGTGCTACGCCAACTCTTAACCTCAGCGGCGAATCGCAGGCTAGCGTTAGAAATTGTACTTTTGCAAATAATGGTGGAGGGAAAAATGGAAATTATTTTATCGGAGTGCTTCATGCAGACAATGCTACAAACGAAACTGTAATTCAAAATAATTCGTTTTACTCAAACACTTTACCATTAACCATTAATGCAGAGATAAGTACCGATAACTCAAATTCATTTTCGTACGGAACTTTTACTAATACTTATAATGGGATTTATGTTTCTCGAAATATTGAAAATAATGTAACATGGGGCGAAGACGAAGTGGCCTATGTAATTACCTCGGATAATATGAATGTTGGCATTGGCAAAACTTTAACACTTGGCGACAATGTTGTGTTAAAATTTGTTGAAGGTTCTACACTTAATTTACTTTCGGGCGAAAGTTCTCTAGTAAATTACGATGGTACTGGAGTTTAT
>JAQVGK010000270.1 GCA_028696755.1 Bacteroidales bacterium
GTCGTGATCACAATTTGAACCAGGGAAAATTATTACACCAAATTTCATAACTTTTGTTTTAAATTCTGCTCAAAGATAGAAACATTGGAAAAAATACCGAAATTTTATTTTAAAAAAAGTAAAGATTGTTGGAAAAGGGGGAGGAATTGGAATAATGGATTAATGGACTATTGGAATAATGGGGGGCAGAGCCGTCAATGGCTGCTGCTAGGAAGGAACAACAGGAATAGAAATTGGCATTCTGCAAAATTTTGTAGAACCCCGAAGGACTCACGCAAGTAAAGCCTCCTTAGCCTTAGCCTCAGCTTTCGCCTTTTTTTTGTAAGCAGTAAGCGGTGCGTCGGTATGTCGGTAGTGTCAATAAATGTCAACACATTTCAGATGCAATAAAATGTCTCGAAGCCACCTTTTACTTAATCTTCGATTCGCCTTTCTTCAATTTTTCGAACTCAGACTTTTGTTCATTCAACTTCGTTGCATTTTCTTCAATCTGTTTTCCCATCTTTTCGATTTCCTTTTCGTTTTGTTCGATTTTTTTCTTATAATCTTGGTTTTGTTTCTCTAAGTCAGATTTTGTTTTTATCATCTTTTCGTGTTCTTTTTCTGCTTCTTTTAGATTCTTTTCCTCGGCCTTAAGAAATCCAGCATACGATTTTTCGGTAAGTTTGATTGCAAACTCTCTCATAATTTGTGAAATTCGTATGTATTGCTCCTGATGCATAGACGAAGAAATAAACGCTCCGCCAAGATCAAATCCAGCAATAACTTCTATCTCGCCATCTTTACCTTCGAGAAAATAAGCATAAACATCAATTGTGTTATTGCTCACCGAAGTTATTAGCAGATTATCACCAAATAACTCACCTTTTTTTGTTGAGGTTTTACCTTTATAATCTTTTAAAAGACTTTCGAATTCTTTTTGAACCGTTTTAAGATCGCTGTGATAAACAGTTGTTGATAGTGCATTTTTATTCCCGCTACGGAATTTTCCAGAAACTTCGCGAACCTCAATTTTTTGAGCAAACATTACACTTACAACAACTAAACTCAATACAAACAAAATAGTTTTTTTCATAATTATATTTTTTTCAGGTTTTTATTCATTGTACTTAGGCAAAGATAATAAAATTAAGTTTAATAGAAAAAATTTGAAGATATTATTCCAATCAATGGTCAGCCCCTAGCTATAAACTTACCAAAATCTTTATTTATTAAGTTTCCGTTATCAATTTTAATAACTCCCTTTGCAATAACGGTTTCGGCAATTCCCTTTGTTTCATATCCTTCAAAGATATCCAAATCACAATTTTGATGATGATTTTTTACCGAGATAGTCTTTTCAGGTTTTGGATTCCAGATTACAATGTCGGCATCGGCACCAACTTGTACTTCGCCCTTTGCTGGGTACAATCCAAAGATTTTTGCTGGTGATGTTGAACATAAATCAACCCATTTATTCAAACTAATTTTGTTTTGAAGTACGCCGAAAGAATATAATAGAGATAATCTATGCTCTATTCCACCAGCTCCATTCGGAATTTTTCTAAAATCATTTTCCCCAGCTGCTTTTTGTTTAAAATTAAATGGGCAGTGATCGGTACCAACAGTTTGAATTGTTCCATTTGACAGAGCTTCCCACAATGCGTTTTGATCTTCGATTTTTCGTAGCGGTGGACTAATAACAAAAGCAGCAGTTTTTTCGAACTCGCCTTCGTAACGCGATTCGTCGAGCAAAAGGTAGTGCGGACAAGTTTCGGCATATACTTTTTGACCAGATTGCTGTGCTTTCGAAATATGCTCGAGCGATAATCTCGACGAAACATGAACTATATAAATCGCACAATTTGCTTTCGCAGCTAGTTCGATGGATTTTTGCACAGCTAATGCTTCAAGCTCTGCCGGACGAGATTTCGCATGATAAAGCGGACTTAATTTATTTTCGCTTGCATATTTGTCGCGTAGCTCATCAACCTTGTCGCCATCCTCGCAATGGATAGTAACAAGTCCGCCAGCATTGCCAACAACTTTCATAACTTTATAAAGATTGTCGTAATCAAGTCCAACAGAGTTTTTGTATGCCAGATAAACTTTAAAGGATGTGATGCCGCTTTTAATACAATCTTTAATTTCTTGTTCGGTATTGCTTGTCCATGATATTGGCGAAACATGAAACGAGTAATCGCAAATTGCTTTCTCTGCTTCTTTTTTTCGTTCGTTCAATGCCAAAACTAAAGATTGCGTTTTTGATGGTGTAACAAAATCGATTAGGGTAGTGGTGCCACCAAAAAGAGCAGCAATGCTTCCGGTGTAAAAATCATCAGCCGAAGGACCAGCAGGAGTAGGAAGCTGCATGTGAACATGTGGATCGATGCCTCCTGGAATTACATATTTTTCTTCAGCATCAATAATTTTGCAGTTTTTTGTTGCTGGGATGTTATTAGCAATGTGCGAAATTTTGTTTCCAACGAGTAATACATCCGATTTTATTGTCTCAGATGCAGTAACGACGGTTCCGTTTTTAATTAAAATGTCCATAATGCCGGTATAAAACTAAATTTTAAATGCTTCTTCTTCAATGCTAAAATCTATTGAAGGAAAATCATTTTTGATTTCTGCAATTTGTTTTTGCATTGTTTCGCAAAACTTACGATACTGTTCGGTTTTAGGATTAAAACCTCTGTGATTTGCAGCACTCACTACTTTTGAAATCTTTTTATTTATCTCTTTTGTTTTGTCGGTAAAGAATGTCACGGCAAATCTCTCCATAATATATTCCGTTGCCATTTCCGAGGGATGAATCATATCAGCGGCATAAAAAAGACAATCGCGTAGCTCGTCGTTTACAATCTCGTAAGCTGGAAAATAATAGGAATTTTCTGTTGTTTCAACTATATCCTTTACTGCCAATATCAGAGCCGCTTTGCTTTGCTGATTTCCCACTGCACCATCGCGAAAATGCCTAACTGGACTAACTGTGAAAATGATTTTAAGCTCTGGATTTAGCTTTTTTAGCTCGTTTATTGTCATTCGCCAAATCATTACCGTTTCCTGAACAGAGAGAAAATCTCGCACAAAATTATTTTCGGGAAGCTTATGGCAATTAGAGACAATTTCCTTTGATTCTGCTATACGATAAACAAAAGAGGTTCCGAATGTTATGAATAAAAATTTGGCATCTTCGAGCTCTTTCCTGAGTGTTGACAAAGCCTCGTTCATTTTTTCGATTGCAAAACCTTTATCGATTGACGAAAACTCGGAATGAAAATTAAAGTTGTTGAATATGCCATTTGCAGAAAAGACAGTGTCATGAGTAATTCTTGATGAGTCCAGAGCCAATTTTATCGTATTTGCCAAAGATGCTGGATTGTAATGAATCCCTGTTGGATTAACGCTTGTAGGAATTTTTAGGCTCTTAACTTTGTTTCCGATGTTTTCGGCGAAACACGAACCAATAAAAATGCATTTATCATTATGAGAGATGCTCAATCCGAAATCGGGAATTTCTACTATGGTTCTGAAATTCATTTTACTTTTTTATGTAAAAATATGAAAAGGCTTGGTTAATGATGCAAAGAATGGGAAGTTTTTTTCTCAAGGTGTAATAATGGTTTTGTTAAAATAGTGTAATAAACTTCTATTTTATCTTTACTAAACGGCATTAAATCAGACTCATTAAATCCAAATATTCCCTCTCAGTATTGATATTTGTCAAAATTTTATTACTGTTTGTCTCAACGCATTTTGCCTTGAATTGATGAAGAAAATCTTTTAAAATTATGTTGTTGTAATCCTTCCTTAGAATTTCTGCTATCACTTTTGATGAAATTACAATTGGATGACCACCTTTTCCATTAAAAACAGGATAAACATAATCGGCAGAGTCTAGTTCTTTGTGCATTTTTGCTAACAAATCAGTATCTGCGAATGGATTATCGGCATTAGTAATAAAAACAGCATCGGCGTTTGAGCAATTATTTAAACCGAGTTGCAAGGAGTAGAATCTGCCGTAATCGGGATTATCATTAATAACAATCACTATATTTTGTGGAAACGACACATTATTCTCCGAAAAAATTTGTGCAGTATCTTCGTTAATTACCACAACAACCTTCTCGCAGCCAGCATTTACAAACTGATTGCATAAATGCTGAGTAAAATTCGCATCGTCGTTAAATTTAAGAGCAGCTTTTGGATAACCCATTCGGCCAGATGTTCCAGCAGCAAGGATTATCGCAGAATAGAAAATTTTCGATTTTGCATCGTCAGATAAATTCATTACCAAACTCTAAAATCATTCATCAAATTTTCTTTTCTAGATGTAGGTTGCTGTTTGCCACCACTAAGGCGTTTTACTCCATCAAAAATATAATTCCTAAGCTCCGAAACAGAAATTTCTTTGTCGGCATCTGTATCTGCTTTGCCTTTTCCAACAGCCTGAATTAAGCAATAGGTAAAAATTCCATTTTCGATATCTTCGTTTTCAAGAGCATATCCACCGCCCGAAGCAGCAGAAATTACAACAGTTCCAGTACCTTTTCGCAAATCGGCAAAGAGCAATCTCATAAGCTCGTACGAATTATTAAGTCCAGTTTTTGGTTTGTTATCGTTTTTGGTTGCAAACATTGTAACACCACGAGTATCTTCGGTGTCGCCAACTGTGTTAACAGCAAAATCGTCCTTGTCAACTTCGCCAGAGTGACAGGCATCCATCAAAAGCAATTTGTTTCGTGCCGGAATTCCATCGAGTAAACCTTCTATCTCATCGTATTTTAGACCCTTTTTCGAAGGATTTGAAAAGTCGATATCGGCAGTTGCAAAATAAAAATCAAGATTGTCGTCGAGCAAACCATGACCTGCAATGTGAATATAAACATAATCATCAACACCACTCTTCATAAGTTTTTCTTTAAGCTGAAGAACATTTTCGCGTGTACAGTTTGAATTATAAAGAGTGTCGATATAAATTTTGTTAAAATCTTTGCTGTTGCTAAAAAGCTTAATAAATCCAAGACCATCGTTAATTGTATATCGGAGATTGTATTGAGATTGATCATACTCGGCAACAGCAAGCGAAATTAGGTAAAGATTCGGCTTTGTTTTGTCTGCTTTATCATAAGAAATCTCCAGCTCTTCTTTTAAAGATTCAATTCCTTTTTCGTTTAGACACGAAATCTGAATTACATTTTTTCCTGCCGACAGTGGGATTTCGATATCTCTTGTTAATGAATTGGACGGCTTATCTTTTAATGACATGCCACGGGTTCCAAATAGAGGAACATCATTAACATAAACATTAATACGGTCGAGATTGTAGTTGTCGTCCTTCATTTGAAGTTTAACCGTTGTTGCTGGT
>JAQVGK010000271.1 GCA_028696755.1 Bacteroidales bacterium
CGGTGCTTTCTGATGTTTCCTCAGTTTCTTCTTTTTCAGTTTTTGTGTTTTCTTTGTCGTTGGTTTTTGAACCACCACAAGCAACAAAGGCGAATAATGCAACTAAAATCAATAAAAATTTTAAGTCTTTCATAAATTTGGTTTTTTAAAGTTTAATAAATTCAACTCTTCTGTTTTTTGCTTTATTTTCAGTGCTTGAGTTTGGCATTAATGGAACACTTTCTCCTTTACCATCGGTAGTAATTCTGTCGGCAGAAATTCCAAATTCTTTGACCAAGTAGTTTTTTACACTTGCAGCACGACGTTTTGATAAGTCTAAATTCATTGCATCGTCGCCATCGCTATCGGTATGACCAACAATCATAATTTTTACAGCTGGGTTTTCGGTTAAAACTGCTGCAATTTCTTTAACTGAACCGTAAGATTCCGGTTTTACTACATCTTTGCCGCTATCAAAATAAATTCCGTAAGAAACCAATTTGCCTTCGGTTAATAATTTGCTGCGCATATCTGGAGAAGCGGTTGTGATTTTTAAGTTAGAAATATATGGATATGCTGCTCTGTCCCAACCACTGAATCTTATTCGATTGAATTTAGTTCCTGTATAAAGGTTTGTTGGAGCATCCAAAACCTTTTGTCCGGCGTGATAAATTCTTACTCGTCTTTTTTGCACCCAAATAATTACGTGATTAACTTGTTCTTTAATAACCATGTTTTTTTCCGAGCTAGCTTCGAGCCAATCTTGGTCATCTCTATAACATAAAGTACTCCAACCATCATATTTAAAGTTAATATTTACTCCCTCGCTACCAGGATACAGGTCGTCATTCATTTCTCTTGCATCATCAACCCGGTCGTTATAGATCGTTAGCTGGTAACCATGAGTATATTCTGCATCTGGAATAATGTCAAACTCTACAATAAAATTTTCGGGGAAGTTAATTTTATTCATATAACAATACACTGCATCATCACCATTCATGTGCAACCATTTGCCAGAAGCTAAGTTTAATGTTTTAACTTCACCGCCGCCATTTGATGTCCATAGTGCTGGAAAATCTCCAACGGCATCTTGCGAGAAGTCTTCGAAGAACAAAATCTGGTCTCCTGGAATAAAATCGTACTCCGAATAGCTCTCCAATTTTGGTTTATCATCAGGTTTAACAACTGGCTTTTCTTCCTCAACAACTTCTTCGCTAGACTCTTCCACAACTTCTTCGTCGGAACCAACCATTTCACTTTCTTCATCCTCTGTTACTTCTTCTGATTCTTCATTTTCCGTCTTTTCTTTCTTTTGGAAAACCCCATTTATTCCTTCATCCAGAGTTTCATCAATTTTTTGGTCAATCTTTTCATTTGTTTTACGCTCAACTTTACCTTTAATGTCGAACTGTGCAAAAATGTTGGTAGTCGCAAAAATTAGTGCTACCAAAACGGTCAAAACTAAAATAATCCTTTTCATAATTCTCTTTTTTATAATTATTTTTAATTAACATTTAAAATCAGGTAGTCGGGCTGCTTTTACATCCCGACCACCTTATCCTCCTTTTCATCATCATTTGGCAACAGATAGTCACTGTTTTATCCTCAAATCTGCAAATAATAATTTTACTTTTACAAAAGTACGTCATTCTTCTATAATTTATCTCCCCGAAAACAGGTATTTTGTATTTTTGCAAGAAAAAATAATGAAATATTACATTTTTCTAACGGTCGTCATGCTTACAAAAAGCGTTCCGATTTTTTCGCAATTAGAATTAAGGGAATATTCGAAAGCTAGAGCTAAATGCGACATTGAAATGCTAAAGGAAAAAGCCGATAATTTTTATTATGAAAATAAAATTGATTCGGCATTGATTTGTTACCAAAGAATACATGACATTGCAACTGAATATCACGACAGCCTGAATATTTGCTTTGCGCTTAAAGAGCAAGGAAGTATGACAGAAATTCTTGGTGATTATCATAAAGCGCTCCAATTTTTATTGCAAGCTTCGGAAATTGCTAAGCGAAACTCATATTTTGAATTGCATGCAGCATCGGAAATAAATACAGGCATCGTTTACTTTAATTTGCGTGATGCAGAAAAATCATTAGAGTATTGCGAATCGGCATTAGAAATTGGCAAGAATATTAAAGACACTATAATTCAAATTAAAGCATTAAACAACATGGGTAACGCTTATCTTACTCTTTTGCTTGACATGAATAAGGCAGAAGAGTGCTTTAATCAATCGGTAGAACTTGCAGGCTTGTGCGGTTACGAGCAAGCTGTTATTGTTGGAATGAATAACCTTTGCCAAATTTATATGAACTCGGGCCGAACTAAAGAGGCATATAATTATACTGATAAAATAATAAAACTCTATCCCGAAAGTCCTTATATTTATTATAATCTTGGTAATCTTTACCGACAATCTGGAGATGAGATTAATGCAATCCAGGCATTTTTAAAGGCTATCGAATTGTCGAAATATGAAGTTGAACTAAAAATGGTTCTTTTGAAAGACTTGTCGGAGATGGCTAGCGAAATGGAGAACTTTAAGAGTGCATTGGAATATAATAAAATCTATCAAAATCTTAGGGACAGTATTCACTCGATTGAGCTAAATAAAAGTATTGTTGAACTTGAAACCAAGTATAAACTTCTGGAAAAGGAAAAGACAATCTCTGAGTTGCAAGCAAAAACCTTGCGCGACGAAAGAAGTAAAGCGATAATCATTTCGGCATTTGTAACTGCATTATTGATTCTTATGATTTTCGTAATTATTTTCAACTTTAAAAGACGCATTTCTGCTCAAAGAATTAAAAGCTTGGAGGATGAAAAAAGAATTATTGCATTTACAGCTTCGCTTAAAGGAGAGGAAAAAGAGAGAGCAAGATTATCATCCGAACTTCACGATGGTTTGGGTGGTATTTTGTCGGCAGCAAAATTAAATATCGAGGCCGAAAATAGTATAGAAGCTAAAGAAAAATCACTCGGTTTGATTACTCAAAGTATTAGCGAAATGCGGCGTATCTCTAATGCGCTTTTGCCCGAAACTTTGCTAAAATTCGGAATAAAAACAGCAGTGAAATCATTTTGCACTAGCTTTAATGCACAATCTGGCAAAGTTAAAATCGAATTTAGCTTTTTTGGAACCGAATACCGATATTCTTCTCATTTTGAACTTACTGTTTACAGAATTGTACAGGAAATTATAAATAATTCGGTAAAACATTCGGAAGCATCGGAAATAACTGTGCAAATTATTTCGGATGAGAACCGACTTTTTATTGGGATAAACGATAATGGCAAAGGATTTGATGCTGACAGCCCGCAAATAAAAAGAGGACTTGGTTTAGAAAATATTAAAGAACGAAGCTCAATTTATGGTGGAAGAGTAGAGCTAAACTCAACACTTGGCAATGGAACAGAGGTAATAATTGAATTCGAAAATTTGAAAGACAATAAAACGATTTATGATACAAATATTAATAGTTGATGATCATCCCATGGTGGTGGATGGACTGAAAAGTTCGTTCGTAAAACATGCCGACATTAAGGTGATTGCAACTGCGGGAAGTGGAGCAGAATGCCGTCGCGTTTTGGCGACAAATAGTCCAGATGTCGTTTTAATGGATTTGCGTTTGCCTGACGTGGAAGGGATTGACTTGGTTCTTGATATTTTAAAAAAGTTTCCTAGCCTTAAAATAATCGTGCTCACCTCTAATCAGCAAAGATTTTACATTCAATCTTTAATCGAAAGTGGGATTAAAGGATATTTACTTAAAAGTGCCGATTTTAGTGAAATCCTTGCTGCTGTGCGAACAGTTGCCGAAGGAGCTATGCATTTTTCGTGCGAAGTTGAAAAACAATTTGCTGCAGATAAAGAAAAACAGCTTTTCTTAACTAAGCGCGAACTGGAGGTACTTCAGCTTATTGCAGCAGGATTGACAAATCAGGAAATTGCCGAAAAACTATTTATCAGTCCGCTTACTGTTGATAGTCACCGAAAAAATTTGCTGTTTAAATTTAATGCAAAAAACACGGCTTCTATGATAAGCGAGGCTGTTGGGCAAGGGTATTTGTAGGCAGAAAAGCGAAGACAGAAATCTGAAAGCAGATAGCATGATGCTAATTATTTGGAGAAAGCTTTTTTAGCCATAGCCTTTTACGTAATCGGTGGCAGACTGCTAAAATTTAGCAGAAAGCCTCCTTAGCCTTAGCCTCAGCCTTAGCCTTTTTTCTAATCAATAATTGTCAGCAAAAAGCTAAATCCATGATCAATCACCCTTCTGCTTTCTGTCTTCGGTTTTCTGCTTTCTGCTTTCGACCTCACCCAACTTCCACCCTTACCCGATAGCAGGTGTTTTCATCAATATTATTCAAAGAAATATAGCCTTGTGTAATCCTACTGCTATGTGTTTTTAATGGGAAATCATTTTTTCTTCTTAAATGATCTTTTAATAAATCGCCTTTTGTTGCAAAATGATCTACATAAAAACGTCCTTCTTTATCATCGCTTACAAATCGGTCGTAAAAAATTCGAGCTAAGTAGCCCATTGTCATTCTAAGGTTTATTTCGACGCAGGGATGAAGTTTTACATTCCCATTTTCGAGATAAATGAACATATCAACACCCAAAGGTCCTGAATAGTTTGGCGACACACTTATGTTAAAAAAATCTATCAAATTATCTTGAACTTTGTTAAGCATTTCTGTATCTAATCCTTTGGCGGCAAGAATTTCTTCAATTTTTTTATCAATAGTAAGAAAATTATTTCGATAAATTCCATTTTCGGTTTCAAAAAGCGAATAGCCTGCAAATTGTGTAGTTCCATTCTTACATTCAAATTCCATTGCAAAGTCCTGAATTTTATCGTAAATCTTTTCAGCAATTAAACTTCCTTGTGCCAGCAATGTGTTTTTACACCAACCTTTATGACTATCGGTTAAGCCAGCTCTCACCCAACGCAACCCTTTTCCACTTCCCGACCAAGGGGCTTTAAAAATAATACCAGCATTTTTATTTGCGAAATCAACAACTTCATCAATGTTTGTTAATATGATAGGAGTATTAGGGAAGCAATCTAAAAAACCGATGTTTTTGATCAAATACTGTAATCCTACAATTGCCAATGTACGATTTGATAATTCTCTGATTTTTGTAAGACGATCTTGTTGTAGGAATATCTCAGAATTTAATCCGAAGCTAATTAATTTATTTTTAATTGCATCATCCCAACCCCAAGGACAGATTGTGCGAAATGTTTGATTTTCAATGTTATCTGTCAATTCAATCGTGGATAGTTGTGGGAATATATGTTTTATCTTGTCTAGCCATTGTTCTAAATCTTTATTACAAAAAAC
>JAQVGK010000272.1 GCA_028696755.1 Bacteroidales bacterium
ATATATCAATGGGTAATTTCACCGCTTTTTCCGCCGAACTGTCGTCACTATCCAACTTGTTCGAATTATACACTTGAAGCCTTTAAAAAGCACGGTCCGATAAAAGGTCTGATACTTGGAACATGGCGTATCTTGCGCTGTAATCCATGGGGAACACATGGGTTTGATCCTGTTCCAGAGAAATGGCCTAATTGGGGGAAGAAGTGAGCAGGAGTATTTGGGCTACTGGCAAGACCTGTCAGCGTCCGTAGGTCCTAAAAGTGTCGCAGCGAGTAATCATAGACTTTAAATTGCCGACTAGAATTTTCTTTTCTTTTGACATTATTTTGGAGGCAATGTAAACGTCGATTAAGATAATTAAGTGATTTTCTCTAGGATATCTTTTCAACGTTTCCATAACCGCTAATGCGGATGATGGAAAGTTAAAAAGAATTGTGCAGAATGTTAGACTTTACATTGCCGACTAGAATTTCCTTTTCTTTTGACATTATTTTGGAGGCAATGTAAACGTCGATTAAGATAATTAAGTGATTTTCTGTAGGATATCTTTTCAACGTTTCCATAACCGCTAATGCGGATGATGTAAAGTTAAAAAGAATTGTGCAGAATGTTAGACTTTGCAATGCCGACTAGCATTTTCTTTCCAAAAATTCTAAGAGGCAATGTAAACGTCGGAGAGAAATTCTTTAACAAACTAACTATTAATTATATGACCAGATTTTTTAAATCAATTATCCTTTTGATTGCTGTTACGGCATTTTATTTTACATTAAGCGCACGAGATGCCAGAGTTGGTGAATTTAGCTGCAAAGTTAATTTTCACCGTGCAGACGGAAAGAAACTACTTGAGACAAAGCTAGCTGAGGTTACTGAAATTACATCTTTTGTTGTTAACCTTGAGACAAAAGTTATTGATTTCAAATTTGATCCAGAAGTAATATCAGTAAAAAGAATCATCGCAGAGATTGAAAAAATCGGATATTACACCGAATTTTCTTACAAGAATAGAGAAATTAAAACAAATCTCTTCATACAGCAAATATGAGAAGAAAAGCAAGCCATTCAGCTTGCTTTTCAAAAATTGTTTAATAAGTCTTTGTAATTTTATCCGTTTCAGCATTGCCAAAACAATCTGCAATTTCAAGCAGATATGTACCTGTTTACATGGCCCTTCCTTCTCTAAAATCGTTTCCAGTTGGCGATTGGAACACTCTTAGTTCGAATTCGGGAATTACTGCAAGAACGTGATCAAAAATATCGCTCTGTACCTGTTCAAATTCTGCCCATGCTTTTATTTTACTAAATGCATAAATTTCCATCGGAATTCCGGTATCTGTTGGTTCAAGTTGCCTTACGATAAGAGTCATGTCTTTGTTAATTCTTTCATTTGCTTTTAGATATTCTTCCAAATAAACTCTGAATACTCCAATATTAGTCATCTTTAATCCATTTACAGGAATAGAAGTATCAATACTTTTTGATTTGTTTGCTTTTTCGATTTCGGTGGACTTTGATTTTATATAATCTGTGATTAAACTAAACTTTGACAATCTTTCGAGCATCTCATCCGAACAAAACTTAACACTGGTCATATCAAGTCTGATAGAACGCTTGATACGCCTTCCCTCCGACTCTTCCATGCCTCTCCAGTTATGAAAAGTCTCCGACACCAAGGCATAAGTGGGTATAGTTGCAATAGTTTTGTCCCAGTTCTGAACTTTTACGGTATTTAAACTCACTTCTGTAACCACACCGTCGGCATTTCGTGCTGGCATACTTATCCAGTCGCCAATACGTACCATGTCGTTTGTAGTGAGTTGAATTCCACCAACCAGTCCAAGAATCGAATCTTTAAAAATCAAAAGTAAAACTGCCGTCATCGCGCCAAGCCCGGTAACGAAATATCCAACATCTTTATTCAGCAAAATCGACAATGCTGAAATTGCAGCAATAATAAAAGTAATAATTTTAACAACCTGAATGTAGCTTTTTATACTGGTTCCTTTCTTCTCGCCAATAGTAATGTCATAAATATCATTAAGCCCGTTTAAAAACGAGTTTACAACCATGGTTAAAACAACAACTAGGTAAATCAAAGATACTTTTTTGATCAGATTGATAGCAATTTCTGAATCGGGGAAAGCAATATTTACCGAATAATAAACAATTATTACGGGTACAATATGCGACAACTTATGAAAGACTTTCTTTTCGAGTAAAATATCATCCCACGAATTTTTAGTTTTTTTAACAACACGTTTGATAACTCCAAGAATAATCTTTTTGGTAATAAAATCGGCAACAATGCTAATAATTGCAATGCCTAAAAGAATAATTACCACACAAAGAAAATCGGCTACTCCACTATTTACTCCTTGCTCTAAAAGCCAAGATTTTAATTCTGTACTAATATTTGCAGTGTCCATACTTAAAATAATTTGTAACTAATTGGGTTTTTATGTAAAAAATAAATATTGTGTTTTGCATGGGGCTGTGAGTGCTAAAGTTTGACATACTACTGTATGCAAAAATTGCAAAATAATATTAGTAGCACGAATCTCCTGACTACTGTAATTTAAGCTCCATGCGCCATGTTCCATGCTATTATTAATAAGTTCTTGTCTCACACCTGTTAAATACTTAAAATAATTGTATTAAATTTGTACGGTAAAAATAATTTTAAAATTTTGCTAATGAAATACTTTTTCAGGCTTTTTATCAATATTGCAGTGTTAGCTTTTTTAATCTCGCTAAATAGCAATCTTTACTCACAGAATAATTTCGACAAATGGTTTAGTGATGGCACTTTAAGAATAGATTATTACCATACCGGTACCGATAAAACCGAGCAGATATTGTTCAAAGAATTGCGCTACGAAAAGTACTGGGGTGGCAGCAAAACTAATCTTACCGACAAATTTGGATATGGTAATTATTTGGTAAAACTTACAGATATCGCTAGTGGAAATTTGATTTTTAGCTATGCTTTTTGTTCGCTTTTCGAAGAATGGCAGTTTACCGAAGAGGCAAAACTAACGAATCGAGGATTTCCAGAATCACTTATTGTGCCGTTCCCAAAAGCAAAGGTTAAGGTAGAATTGTTCGTTCGGCAGTTTGCCGATAATAGTTTTAAGCTTTTGTATGAGATGGAAGTTGATCCTGCTGATGTTACTATCAATCGTGAGCAAAAAGTTAATGCCGAGGTAAAGAAAATTCATTATTCAGCCGATCCTGCCTTAGCACTTGATATGGTTTTTATTGGTGATGGCTATACAAGTTCCGAAATTAACGAGTTCTATGATGAAGTTACTGCAACAATGAATTATTTATTCGGCATCGCTCCTTTCAACAAAATGAAAGATAAAATTAACGTTTGGGCTGTTGCTGCAATTTCTAACGAAAGCGGTACCGACGTTCCTCAGGATGGAATTTGGAAATCGACTGCTCTAAATACCAATTTCTTCACTTTCCGCAGCGATAGATATCTTACCACTTCTGATTTTCATTCGGTGCGTGATTATGCAGCACTTGCTCCTTGCGATCAGGTTTGTATTCTTGTAAATACAGATATTTATGGTGGCGGCGGAATTTATAATTTCTGGAATATTACTAGTGCGAAAAATGTTTACCGAAACGAAGTGTTTGCGCACGAATTGGGCCATTCGCTCGGTGCTTTGGGTGATGAATATTACACCGACGAAGTTGCAACCGAAGACATTTACAATAAAAATACAGAACCATATCAGGCTAATTTAACAACACTTGTAAATTTTAGCTCTAAGTGGAAAGATATGATGAAGTCGGATACGCCTGTTCCAACTCCTGTTACAAAAGAAAATGCATCAGTTCTTGGAGTTTACGAAGGTGGCGGCTATCAGGCCAAAGGCATTTACCGACCATATATTTCGTGCAAGATGAAAGAACTTGGAGCAAATTTCTGCCCTGTTTGCCAGAAAACGCTTTCGGATGTGATTCTGTATTATAGTGAATAATAGATTATAACTTTGCAAGCATGAGAAGTGACATAGAATTTAAAACTTACTATTTATATTTTCCAAAAAGCATGGTGCATGGCGCATGGTGCATGGGGTTATTTGTGCTGAATTTATCTTATTCACATTTTCAAAATTTCCACACAAAAATCTTACTCTATGCCATGAAAGCTCCATGCTCCATGCCCCATGCCAAAAAAGTTTTGAAGATTACAAGTCACAAAACATATCGCTAAATAATTACTAATAATTTATTCGACATGGAATACAAAACCATTGAACTTAGCATAAACGATAATATCTGCACCTTAAAGCTAAATTACCCACAAAAACTAAATTCATTATCACAATTGTTTTTTGATGAGTTTGATCATGCAGTTTTTAAAATTGCTGAGGATAAATCTGTAAGAGTTTTGATTATCAGAGGAACTGACGAAGTTTTCTCGGCAGGTGGCGACCTTAAAGAAATTGCAGCAGCTGATTATACAAAGTCGTTTTTGATGTGTCGAAGAGTGCAAGAATCATTTGCGGCTCTTCAGAATATAGAAATTCCGGTAATTGCAGCATTGAGCGGAATTGTTTTTGGCGGTGGTACCGAATTATCTTTGCATTGTGATATTCGTTTTGTTGACGAGAATACGGTTATCAGGCTGCCCGAATCAGATCTCGGTTTAATTCCAGGCGCTGGTGGAATTAGTATTTTGTCACGATATTTCTCTCCAGGCGATTCGGCTTACTATCTATTTACAGGTAACCAAATTTCGCTAACCAAGGCATTAGAGAACGGACTTGTGCAAAAAATCTCTAATTCGGGCGAAGTATATAACGATGCTGTTAATTTTGCAAAAGAGCTTTTGCAGAAAAGTCCCGAGTCGCTTGCTGCAATTAAGAAAATTATTGTTGCGTCGTTTTTTTTACCGGTTAACGAACTGCTTGATATGGAAGCGAAAGAGTTTAGCTCAGTTGTGCAGCTAAGCGGAAGAGAAAAAATCAATGCATTTTTTGAATTAAAAAAGAAGAAATGACAGAAAGTTTTGTTTTTACAGGTATTGGCTTTGAAACAGGCAAATACGCCATTTTAAATGCAGATATCGAGCAATATATAAATTCGGGTTATCTCGAGGGCTTCGATGCAAAAAGGATTGAAAGCACTGAGGATTTTAAGATTTTTAAGCAAACTAATCCCAACGAAACTGCATTTGGTTACATGACAGGACACATAATGGGATTCAGAAAACGATTTAATGTTGTTCCGTTCCCTCCCGCTGTTCATAAGTTTCGTGAGGCAGAAAACTCTCTCGATCTTTGTGTTGCAGCAATCGACAAAGCTCTTAGTAAAGCTGGATTAATTGGAAA
>JAQVGK010000273.1 GCA_028696755.1 Bacteroidales bacterium
AGAAAAGTTAAAAAATATTGAGCTGTTTTAGACTTTGCATTGCCGACTTGCACTATTCTGTTATATTATCAATATCATTGAGGCAAAGCACACGTCGAGGAACATAATAAATTACTTAGACAGTTTAAAAACGCTAAAATTTTGCAGAAAACCGAAATATCGACAACTGTTCCTGAGCAGCCTAGGGCAAAAGCCAGTGGGTGTCAAAGGACCACATATAAATTACTTAATCTCCTCCCCATATTTAAGCTTAGCCTCGTTTAGCAAATCGGCAATCTGTTGTTCGTTCTCGCGTTTGCAAATTAGAAGAGCATCTTTTGTATCAACAACAATGTAATCATCCATGTCTTTTAGAATTACTACCTTATCGGTTTGGATATTTACATAATTTGCAAAACTTTGATTAAGCATAACCTTCTCTCCTACTACAACATTTTTATCATCGTCTTTTTCCATTAAAGTGTACAGAGAATTCCAAGTTCCAAGATCGGACCAACCAAAATTTGTTTTCATAACAAAAACATTTTTTGCTTTTTCCATCACTCCAAAATCAATCGAAATGCTTTTTGCATCAGAATAAATTCTGTTCACAACAACTTTTTCATCAAGCGTATTAAAAGAAGCAATATTTTCGGTAAACAAATTATACAACTCCGGCAAAAATTCTTTCATGGCTGCATCAATAGTCTTATGTTTCCAGATAAAAATACCCGAATTCCACAAGAAATCGCCACTACTTAGAAAGAACTTTGCAAGCTCGAGATGGGGTTTTTCTGTAAATGTTTTTACAGGAATAATTTTACTATCAGTTTTATCTCCCGACATTTGAATATATCCGTATCCAGTTGCAGGTCGATCGGGAGTGATACCAAGAGTTAACAGGGAATTATTAAATGTTACATATTTAAGTCCATCCTTAATGTTAGTCAAAAACTCATCCTCATCAACTATCAAGTGATCGGCAGGAGTAACAACAATATTTGCCATCGGATCCTTAATGTTGATTTTGATATTTGCATACATAATGCACGGAGCAGTATTTCTGCGCATTGGTTCGCCTAAAATATTTTCGTCAGGGCTTCCAGGGAGTTGTTTATGTATTATCTCACGATATTCTTCATTTGTTACGACAAAAATATTAGTATCGCGCATAAGTTTTATAAACCTGTCGTAAGTTTGCTGAATAAGTGTTCTACCAGTTCCAGTAATATCAAGAAATTGTTTAGGCATATTGCTTCTGCTAACCGGCCAAAACCGGCTTCCTATCCCACCTGCCATGATAACGCAATAATTAGAATTCATATCAATAATTTTAAAATAATTTACAAAATACAAATTAAATTTCTCAAATCCAATAGACTTGATTAAATTTGTAACACATTTGCAAATATATGCGATTATTAACAGCCATAGGAAAATATTTTGTTTTAATGCGTAGCGTTTTTTCTAAACCTGTGCGATTTCGCATTTTTGCTAAACGAGTATTTCAGGAAATCGAGCAGATTGGTATGGATTCTATTTGGATTGTGAGCATTGTTTCTGTATTTATGGGAGCAGTTCTTACTTTGCAAGTAGCGATAAACTTTACTTCACCTCTTATCCCACAATATTTAATTGGCCTAAGTGCTCGCGACACCTTTATTCTCGAGTTCTCGAGTACAATTATTTGTTTAATCCTTGCCGGAAAGGTAGGATCAAACATCGCATCCGAGATTGGGACCATGCGTATTACCGAACAAATTGATGCACTCGAGATTATGGGTGTAAATTCCGCAAATTATCTTATTCTACCCAAGATAACAGCAGCCTTTGTTAGTTTCCCTATTTTGAATTTGTTAAGCATTATATTAGGGATAGCAGGTGGTTTCTTTGTCGCTTGGGCAACCGATGTGGTAAGCATACATGATTACATTTATGGATTAAACTACATGTTTATTCCGTTTTATGTTACATATTCGCTGATAAAAATTTGTGTATTTTCCTTTATTATTACTTCGGTGGCAGCGTTTCAGGGGTTTTATACCACTGGTGGAGCTCTCGAAGTCGGTAAAAGTAGTACACGTGCTGTTGTTTACAGCATAATTTTAGTTCTTCTCTTCAATCTTATTCTAACTCAATTGCTGCTCACATGATAGAAGTTAAAAATATAAATAAATATTTCGGTGAGCAGCATGTTCTTAAAAATGTGAGCGCTGTTTTTGAGGAAGGAAAAGTTAGCATGATTATTGGCAAAAGCGGATCCGGAAAAACAGTTTTATTAAAGTCGATTGTAGGATTGCACACTCCCGAATCAGGAGATATTTTCTTCGATGGCCGTGAATTTATTCGCGCTAATATAAAATACAAGCGTGAAATCCGTAAAGAAATCGGCAAGGTTTTTCAAGGAGGGGCACTTTTTACATCCTTTAATGTAGAGGAAAATGTAATGTTTCCGCTTAATCTTTTCACAACTTGGACAAAAGCCGAAAAGCTAAAAAGAGTTAATTTCTGCCTCGAAAGAGTAAATATAAATAATGCCAATCTACTTTACCCAAGCGAAATTAGCGGTGGGATGCAAAAACGTGTTGCAATTGCACGTGCAATAGTTCTTAATCCAAAATATTTATTTTGCGACGAACCAAACAGCGGTCTCGACCCCCAAACTGCAATTCTTATCGACCAACTTATAAAGGAGTTAACCGTTGAATATAACATGACAACAATTGTAAACACCCACGACATGAACTCGGTGATGGAAGCTGGCGATTCGATAAATTTTATTTATCAGGGCGAAAATTGGTGGCAAGGTGGCCGCGACGAAATTTTCAACTCTGGCAATAAAGAGCTTAACGATTTCGTTTTTGCATCTGAGTTATGTAAAAAAATTAAAAATAACCAGCTATAAAAGATTATGAAATCACAATACATAATAATTCTTACAATAATTGCTGCAACGCTGCTTTCGTGCATGGGTAAAACTGAATACACAACTCCCAAGGGCGAAAATGTTGTTCCAAAAGATTCTCTCGAAAACATGATTTATGATGTTCATCTTGCCGATGCAATAATTACATCCAAAATTATGAAAAGCAAAAATAATATGCTTGTTGATTCAATGCTTTATCTTAGTGTATTCGAAAAGCATCACTACACACGAGAACAATTCGAAAACACACTGCTATACTACGTTCACAACGAAATGGATACGCTAAATGCTATGTACGATCGCGTAATTGCAAGATTTAATGCCGAAAAAGCAAAAATTTAATAAAAATCATGCATCATTTTGCTGCGAATTATATTTTTGATGGAGATAAGCTTATAAAAAATGCCTTTGTAAGCGTTGATGATAATGGTGTGATAAAATACGTGAGTAAAGAAAATGAAGCACTTACCGAACAACCATTTATGATGTTTCTAAATGGAATTTTGTGTCCAGGTTTTGTGAATGCACATTGTCACCTCGAACTTTCCGACATAAATAAAAATGATGTAAATTCTGATGGCCTTGGCAATTTTATTGCATCCATGATAAAATCTCGTTCGCGCGAAACTGACTTTAAAAAGCTTAAAACTGCTGATGATGTTATGTTTCTTAAAGGAGTTAATCTTTGTGGCGACATTGTAAACACCAGAAATACCATAGAAATCAAAGAAAATTCCAAAATCAAATATCTAAATTTCATCGAACAAAGTGGAATAGATGATCGAAATAGTAATGAAAGGTATAATCAGGCTCTGGAATTATCAATTTTATTTAATGAGAAAAACCTTGAAAATACTATTGTACCACATTCATTTTATTCGGTTGCAGATAAACTACTAAAACTTATTGCTGCAAAATGTGAAGATAAAACATTCAGCATTCACTTTTTGGAATCTCAAGAAGAATTTGATCTATTCCAGAATCAATCTGGTAATCTTTATCAAACATTAAAAAATATTTTTCCTTTATACAATCTAGGCTCAGAAAATATTACTGCACTCTACAAAAAACTAGATTTATTTGAGACCGCAAAAAGCCTAATTCTTGTTCACAATGTAAAGACCGAAATCAAATATCTTCATAATACAATCAATGTAAGTTTTTGCCTTTGTCCTTCGTCAAATCTAAAACTAAACTCCGAATTACCATCCCATGAATTTGTTTATGCAAATAAAGACAGACTTGTTGTAGGTACAGATTCGCTAGCTTCTACCGACAAACTCGATATTTGGAACGAACTTAAAATCATTTCGGAAAATTACAGCGAGTTAAGTCTCACAGAACTACTTAGAATGATTACATCAAACGGAGCAAAAGCGCTTGGGATTAAAGATTTTGGAAAGCTAAATTGCGAAACATCACCAGGATTGGTACTTATTTGTGATGCGGATTTACAAAGTCTAAAACCAAGTAAAAACAGTTATATAAAACGAATCTTGTAAAGATATTAAAGATATGAGAGAAGGATATTTAAACTTAAAGACTATTTATTGCATGGCGCATAGCGCATGGCGCATGGGGCTATTTGTGCTAAAAACAAGATCTTGGCACATAGCTATTACTGCAACATCCAAGCAATTGCACAATAATCCTGCTAATTACGATTTGAGCACCATGCTCCATACTCCATGCAAAATATATACGATTTCCAAATGCAAAAAAGCAAATTACTAATAAACAGAAAACTTACTGACTTTAGGATTATCTAGTTATGGCAACATTTTTATTCGATAAAATAGTATTTGGACCGGTAAAGTCAAGACGACTCGGAGTTTCTCTAGGGATTAACCTACTTCCTGATGACACAAAATTTTGCAACTATAACTGTGTTTATTGCGAATGTGGCTGGAGTGACAATACAGATAAAAAGATTCTACCGAAAGCCACTGATGTTAAGGCGGCACTCCTATCCTATTTGCAAAAAGCTGGGAAAGAAAATATTATTCCTGATGTAATAACATTTGCAGGAAATGGTGAACCTACTTTGCATCCAGAATTTACACAAATTATCAGCGACACTATCGAACTTAGAGATAAGTTTTTCCCGCAAATTAAGATTGCTGTTCTTACTAATGCAACACGTCTCGACAAACCAGGAATTTCGGAGGCTTTAAATATGATTGAGATGCCAGTGCTTAAAATCGATACTCTTATTCAAGAAGATTACGAATTTGTGAATGGGCCAAGCGGAAATTTAAAGATTAAAAAGATAGTTGATTTAATTTCTCAAAGATTCGAGGCTCCAATTATTCAGACAATGTTTTTTAAGGTAAAAACAGTCGAAAGAACTTTTGATAATACAACTGAACAATCGCTTGAGAAATATTTTGAAGCATTAAATCAATTAAAACCCTCCGAAGTAATGATTTACT
>JAQVGK010000274.1 GCA_028696755.1 Bacteroidales bacterium
CGCCGAAGTAGCTGGTTTCATTGTTAGGCGAACCAAATCCAGTGTTGGCTAATTTGAAGTTATTATTATTTAAATATTGTTGTAAAGCTTTGACATCATTACCACTCACACCAAGTCTGAGATCGCGAGTAAAAAGTGAGCTGGGGCAAACAAGATTATTAACAGGTGAAACAACTACCTGTTCTTTAGACTCTGGTTTAAGAGATTTCACTGTTATTTCTACCCTATTAACATATACATCGGTAAAAGTAACTATTATGTCGTTAGTATTGTCTTTGTCTAAATCTACTTCTTTTGATTCACCTTTTTTAAGCGTAAGAGTAATTGGTTCTGACTGAATTAATAATGTAACAATATTACTATACAAATCTAGATTAGTGATTTTAAAACTATGATTAGATAATTGCCAGTTTTGACCTGATTGAGGAGCGGTGAAATTATTTTGATTTCCTTGATAAGTTAAAGCATTAACTCCTGAATTGGTAACTTCACCAATATTTATAACAGAATTAAAAGCACCACTTGCATCTCTAGCACCATCACCAACACCCGGTGGTAAAATGATTGGACTACTACCACCACCTGAAGAAATTCTTTCAAAGATAGCGGAAACAGAGATATTACCAGATATATTACTGTCTGTTCTAGGGTTAGAAGTAGAGTTATCACTCCAACGAACAAAACGATAGCTGGAATTTGGAACGGCGGTGATAGCCGTGCCATTTGTCCCACTTACTACTGATTGAGTAGTAGAGCCGATGAGAGTACCACCAGTGCCGGCGGCGTAAGTTAAGGTATAATATTCTTCATTATCAATTGGCTCTACATCATCTGCTGAAATATCTAACAATGTTGGATAGCGACCGGCTGTTTCTACCCAAATTGTCTCAAAATTCCAATTTTCAAACATCGGCACATTTGAAGCAGAATAAAAATGTGAAAGATCGTTATTAATAGTTTCACAATTTTCATTACCCCAAACATATTCATCATCCACATAAGAATAACACCCAAATCCTACAGGATATGTACCATCATCATTCCAAGCTCCGTTTGAAAGATTAACCGGAGAGCTTGAAAAATATCCAACTAAACCAGCATAGACATCATTGCCAAACACCTTTCCTACAGAAAAAGAATTTGAAACACTTCCATTATCGCTCCACCCAACCAGTCCTCCAACAAATTCAAAACCGGAAACATCGCCCAAAGCATAAGAATTAATTACTTCACCGGTTAAACTCCCAACCAAACCTCCGGTTCTATTATTATCTTCAGTAAAACTTTCTTCCATTTTATTTTCGACATTACCTGTTGCATAACAATTTTCAACCGTTCCGGAAGTCCCCCCGACCAAACCGCCTACTCTATATCCGGTCCCAAAAACATCTCCGGTAGCATATGATTTATTAATATTTCCCAAACTTGAATACCCTACCAATCCTCCGGCAAAAGAAGTCACATCATACCCAATTCCTACATCTGTTCCACCTAAAGACGAAACAACTCCTGTTGCATATGACTGGGTTATTTCACCTCCATACATTTTTCCAACTAGACCACCAATACCAAACCCCCAATCACTTGTCACATTCCCAGTAGCATTAGAACCCGAAATAACACCGTGAGACCTTCCAACAAGTCCACCTACACCCCAATGCCCCACAACATCAATACTAGCATTGCTATCCGAAATCAAAGTATATTCATTTGTCCTTCCAACTAATCCACCGGTATTTACATTTGCATCCATTCCAATAACATTACCGGAAATTACAGAAACATTTTCTACTAAAGCTAATTCGTCACCCGACAAACCTTCCAAATAACCAATCAATCCCCCAACATTATCAGAACCTATAATAGTTCCTGAAACATTAACTCCTGAAATGCTTGCTTCTCCATAAAGTTTTCCTGCCAAAGCCCCAACCATACTATACCCCTTCACATAAACATTCGTTAAATCAACATTTTTTATAACTCCTGTCCCATAACCAAATAAACCAATATAATCATTATTCCAATCAATCAAAAGCCCATCTATAGAATATCCATCCCCATCAAAACTTCCAGAAAAATACTCCTCATCTGTCCCGATAGGCTCAAATCCTTGATAAAAATTATAATCCGCATAAACTCCCCAGATATCCTCCACCGCCACTTCAAAATAAATCACTCCATCAACAAAAGTATAATCGTCCGAAGAAACAATATAATTTTCACCATAACCTCCGACATAAACAACTAAAGTGCTTTCATCTATATATTTATGCGTAATAGCAAACTCCGAAACACCACCATCAGTAACCCACCCATCACCATGAAGATCATCTATCAAATTCCATTCACGACTTTCAGTGCAATCAATATCATTGATTAACTCATAATTAGAATCCAAAGAATACTTCATATTCTGTAATTGCTCACAATTTGAAATTTGATAAGGGGTTTCTTCTGAACCATCACCTCCGGCAAAAAATTCCCATTGAAATTTTGGATAATCTACTTCATTCAGCCAATCGCTCCAAACTTCATCAAAATCCCAACCCTCATCCGACATACTCATTGGAGCGTTATTATAATCGTAAAAATAAGTAAGGCCAGTTGTTGTCGCCACCTTTGTACAACCGATATCAGATCCAACATCGGACCAATTTGTCCAACAACTCAAGCCCGAATTATTTTCCGATTCATACCAGTAAACATTCACAAGAGTGTCATCATTTGCGCCCGCAAAACCAGATATCTGATTCGAGGTACTTCCACTCACATCTCCTGTGGAATATGAATCAGTTATTTCGCCGGATGAATGATATCCTACAAATCCACCAACTTCTGCACTTCCATGAACATTACCCGTAGAATAACAATTATTTATTATACCCAGACCATACCAATCATCATTCATACCCACAAAACCACCAATATCTGCCCCGTTTGAAGAAACATCTGCATGAGAATATGAATCATAAATACTTCCACCATTAAGTCCTACCAGACCTCCAACAACCCCTCCTCCACCAAAGACTACTCCAGTGACAAAACTATTTCTTATAATTCCATTTCTTGTAATTTCACCTACGGTCTCATCTTCAAGAAATCCAACTAATCCTCCGGTCACATCGGAGCCACTGCCATCATTTCTAACTTCAAGATTAACCAAACCAACATTTGAAATACTCCCGCCTAAAACCCAAGGAAACAATCCAACTGCCCTAGGTGCATTCATATACAGATCTGTAATAACATGTCCCGCACCATCAAAATTTCCGGTAAAAGGGTTTTCGCTGTTATGATTATTGCCGTCGCTAATCGATTCAAACCCTGCTCCATCATTCCAATTCACCGTGTCGCTACAGTCAATATCATTATTCAAAATAAAGTCCGAGTTCAAATAATCCTTCATAGCTTGTAGTTGCTCGCAAGTAGCTATCTGGTATGGACTTCCCTCCGTACCATTTCCACCCGCAAAAGGATGATCCACGGCATTAGCTACATCAACTTTAATAAAACTAAAATTCATTGCCACTAAAGCAACGACAGTGTAGATCGCCAAGGATCTAAAAATTGTTTTTTTCATAATTTAAAAATGAATTAAATTTAATGTTTTTAATTATAAATATTATACCATATTTTTTAATATATATATATATCTTAATTTACAATAAGAAATTAATAAGGTTAGAACCAGGGTAATTTGGCTATGATTACAACAAAAACGAAGCCTTATATAGGCTCCGTTCGTCTTGGCTCGCATACGCGGACGGTTTTAGAACTTTTTTTAGCTATTTGCAGGTAAATTTTAGTTAGTTTTGTATAAAACCATACAAAGCTTTTTCTTTCCCACTTCTTAAAGCCCAGAGTTGATCTCCATAATCAAAATGCCACCATTCGTCTGTGTCCGGGGTAAAATCTTCTTCTTTCATAGCATTGTGTAATAGTTTTCTATTTTCTAAAATTTCTTTATCTAAGTCTTGATAATCAGAGCTAGCTTCTGGTCCAAAATAATCAAATTCTGTCCCCATGTTTAACTCTTTTCCGTTTTTATTTACCAATGTTAAATCTATTGCTCCGCCTGTTGCATGTGGTGGTATCCTGTCATTTATATTTGTGGGAGAAACAAATTTACCAACTTCTTCTTTTAATTTTTCTTCATTCCAGTCAGGATTTTCTTTTTCAAGTTTTTGCCAATAGTCTTGGTAAATATTTTCTTGAACATATTGAGGGCGATAAGCGTCCCAAATTTTAAATTTATAATCACTAAGTTTATTTTGTATTTTTTCAAGTTTTAAAGCTATTGCTTTACGAATATAAAGTTTGGGAGTATTTGACATTCCATTTTTAAAATATTTTGAATCTATTACAAAATTATAATTTGATAAATCTACAAGCTCATCATTATTTTCTTCTATGGGTATTGTTGTATATTTTGCTAAAGTCATATTTTTAAAAAATTAAATATTTTATTTTTATATTTTACATTTTTTACTAATTTTACACAAATTTATTAATTTAAAATCCTTACCTCCTGTTTTTTCTTCAAAATTTTCTTTGCTAAAAAAATTAAATAGAAAAATAATGTCTTAATTGTTTTTTTAAATATTTTCTACCAGAACCTCCTTTTAAAAATTTCTCCCTTCCTAAGGCATCTAATTTATTTAAATAAGTTTCAAAATAAATTAATTTCCAATTTGTTTTTATAGAAGTCGTTCTACATCCATTGCCACTTTGATGATCTGTTATTCTTCTTTTTAAATTATTAGTATATCCGATATACCAAGATTTATCATTTTTGTTTTCAAGTAAATATACAAAATACATAGTTCCCCTCCTTAATAATTATTTTGTTTATTATAACATAAAACACGCTAATTAAAACGTGTTTTATGTCGCCACGCAAAATGAATTACTACGTAATTCATCGCGTGGCTCGCTTAATCGGCTTGCCGCGCGACGGCGAAGCCGCTTTGCGCGGCTCCCCGTGTCAGATTAGAACCTTGAATTCGGGGATTTCTAAAGGGTTTTGAGGGATTTTTTTCGTAGCAAAATAACGGGAGTCGGTCGGGGTTTTGAGGGGAAAAATGGGACAAATGGGACAGCACAAAGGGCTTATTTTATTAGCTATTTGACAAACTTAAGATAAAACAGTATTAGAAAACAATTGATACTAATTAACGATTGATGATTTTAGTATTTGAAAATGCTCTGGGGATGTAACATCCATCATCTCCAATAAATTTTTAATATTTTTCTGAGTTTCTAAAACAAGGCAAGGATCAAGGCCTTTCCCTGTAATATGAGATTGGTCATTTACAAATTTGTATATTGCTAC
>JAQVGK010000275.1 GCA_028696755.1 Bacteroidales bacterium
TGGAATTGAAAAAGGCGGCCAAGTTTTAGAGGATTGTGAACTTGTTGACTTATTTAAAGAAGGTAAAAACATTGTTGCTTTAGTGAAAACTCATACTGGCGAATATGTAGAGTATGAAACCGAGCATTTTGTTAATGCCTTAGGTCCAGAGTCGGAGAAATTTGCACGCAAACTTGGTATCGAAACTGGCCTGTACCCTGTTAAACATCAGGCTTTTATTACTCGTCGTTTACCATTCCTTGGTAAAGATGGCGATACCTTAGATATGCTAATTGATCGTAGAAAGTACAAAGGGTTTTCGGCAGTTTATGGACAACAATTAGCTGATACTGGTCAAATTATTGGATGTGCTTCGCCAGCTGTTGATCCTCTCGAAACCGACAAGGATGTTAAATACAATAGCAAAGAATTCCTTGAAATTGTTTCGGAAATATTTGTTGATTGGATTCCTCAATTATCAAGTGTTGGATTCCAGGCTGTGTGGTCTGGCTACTATATCGAACCTCGTTATATTGTTGATCCTGATTTAGGACTAATGATTGGTTTACGTGGTCATGGTTTTATGTTGAGTCAGTATCTTGCAAAACTTTATGTAGATAAACTTTTAGGCAGACAAACTCCAGATTATTTTAAAGACCTTGCTTTATCAGGACCAGGTTTGTACGAATCAGCTTTTAAATAAAAACAAAAATCCGAGTTTTTCTCGGATTTTTTTTTGTTGATTGTACAAGAATAAATTATTTAAAAGATCTTTGCATTGTCTTTAATATCGGAAAGTTTTGTGTTTTTTAAGTAGTTCAAAAATTTGTACGATAGCTCTTTGCAAAGGTTTTCGAACATAGTAAAACTGACTTTACTATTAGCTTTTCCAAAACACAAATTGTCTTCATCAATTTTGCCGTTTAAGGATTCGTAAATCTCTAGCAAATAAATTGTATCAGCAGGTTTGTTTAAATGATAACCACCAGCAGGGCCACGTGTAGAATAAATCAAACCAGATTTTGAAAGAATTTCTAAAACTTTAAATAAATGATGTCGAGATGAATTTGTTAATTGTGCAATTTTTTGTGCACTTAAACCTTTGTCACCTGAAGCAGCAATCATAGCCATGCTGTGAATGCTGAGAATATTTGCTTCGCTGAGTGCTAGAATTTTCATTTTTTATTATCAATTGATTCGAACAATTTCTGGCCAGCTGGAATATTGTTTAGCATATCGGCAAGAGTATGAGTTCTTAAATAGTTAAGTAATGTTTCGCCAATGTCGTAGCAAATGCCACCCATTAAACAAGCGCCAAATGGACACACATCGTTGTCGATTGGACAATCGTTAACAGCAACATTGCCTTCAAGGGCTTCAAGAATTTCGATCAGCATAATTTTGTCGGCCTGTTTTTTTAAGTAAAATCCGCCGCTTGGACCACGGGTAGAACCCAGCATTCCCTCTTTTACCAATCGTTGCAGAACTTTAGAAGTGTGGTGTTTTGAAGAATTTGTAATTTCGGCAATGTCGTTTGCATTAATGGCAATTTCTGATTTTGCTATCAGAGCCATACCATGAAATGCAATTGAATTTGCTTCGGAAATCGCAAGAATTTTTGTCATCTGTTTTAAAGCTTTATATATTTATAATCAATCCCTTCAAGTCTATTTAGTTCTTCGGTAAAAAGAACTATTTGTTTTTCATCACCGCTTAGTTCAAGAATAATTAATCCTCCTTCAATATTATCACGGTTTAAACCTAATCTACTCCTGATAATACAACCATATAGAGTAAATAAATTTTGCAGTTTTTCTGCAGCAATTTTTGGTTTTCTTACTAATATCGTAGCAATGTTATAATTCATTTATATTTCAAATTTCATTATTTCTGTTTTTATTCCTTCAATCTGTTTTAGCTCTTCAATAATCTGATTGTCTTTTTCTGTTGTGCCTGCAAGCTCAAGAATAATAAGAGCGTTTCTGCTACAAACAGAATTGTTAAGCTCGTGAAATCCAAATCTGGTTTTTACCGAACTGTTGTGTCTCGAAAGAACCGACTGTATTTTACCTGCCTCCTTTATTCTGTCAATAACCTTTATTGCAACTATGTTTATTTCGGTATTCATATTAATAGTATAAATCTCTTTCGCCTTGTTTAATTTTCTCGATTTTTTCTTGCAACGAATTTAATAGATTTTTATCTTCTATTTTTGCAAGTTCCTTTTCAATCATTTTCCAGCCTTTAGCTCTGACTTCATCGTTGGCATAATCCATCAAATACTCAGATAAAGTTAAAATGGCATTTGGCGTACAAAATCTTTTAATAAATCCTGGAACAGAAAATTCCATAAAATGCTCACCAGTTCTACCAAGTCGGTAGCAAGCAGTGCAAAATGAAGGTAAATATTCTTTGTCAAGAAGCTCGTCAATAATTTCGCTTAACGATCTTGTGTCGTTGATTACAAACTGTTCGCGGTTAAGATTTTGTTCTTCGTTTTGAGTATCTGAATATGAGCCAATCTCGAGTTTTGTGCCACCATCAATTTGTGATACTCCAAATCGCATAACTTCATCTCTTACTTGTGCCGATTCGCGAGCGGTTAAAATCAATCCAGTATAAGGAACAGCAAGACGTAAAATAGCAATTATTCGTACAAACTCATCGTCCGAGACAAGATATTTTTCATCTATATCCAAGCCTGATGCCTGTTTAATTCTTGGGAATGAAATTGTGTGCGGACCAACATTGTAACATGCTTCGAAATGATTAGTGTGGCGAACTAAAGCCATAACTTCGAATCGCCAGTCGTATAACCCAAATAATGCACCAATTCCAACATCGTCCAGTCCTGCTTCTTGCGCTCTGTCAAGAGATGTTAATCTAAAGTTATAATCCTTTTTTGGGCCCGCTAAATGATATTTTTTATAAGTTGGCTCGTGATAAGTTTCTTGAAAAACCTGATATGTGCCAATTCCAGAACGCTGAACAGTTCTAAAGCCTTCAATGTCGAGAGGCGCAGCATTAATGTTTACTCTTCTTATTTCGCCACGGCCTTTTTTTACACTATATGCAAGTCGTACTGTGTGAGCAATAAACTCAGGATCATAAGAATCGTGTTCGCCGTAAACAAGAATCAGCCTTTTTTGACCATTGTCTTCGAGTGCCTCAATTTCTTTTACTATTTCAATGTCGTTTAGCGTTTTTCTATCGGCATCTTTATTAGATGATCTAAATCCACAATAAAGACAGTTGTTTTTACACTTGTTTCCGATGTATAACGGTGCAAAAAGAACAATCCGATTGCCATAAACTTTTTCTTTAAGACGTTGTGCTCCAAGTTTTATAGCTTCGATTAATTCTGATGATTCTGCATTTATTAGAATTGCCGTTTCTCTTAGATTAAGTCGTTCTTTATTTAACGACTTTTCGATAACTGCTAGAACTTCGTTTTGGGTGGGGAATTTTGTTTCTTCAAGCAAATCCTCAATCTCACTAATATCAATAAAAGGTTTCATCCTTTCGTCTTTGATATTATATCTTTCCGGTTTAAAAATCATTGTAAAAATTCTTAGAGACAGTACACATTTCTCAGTTGCGAAAAATAAGAATTATTTGTGTTCTGTCAAAACTAAATATTGTTAAATATGAAAATAAATAAAAAGCAAAAAGCCTGCTTACGAAGAAGCAAGACTTTTTGATATGTTTGTAGTTTATACCGCTGGTGTTCTTAACGACATAATGTCTTTGTCGAATAGATATAAACTTGCTTTTCCAAGCATGTTTAGTTTGTCTATTACTTCTTGAACCGAAGCCTCTTCTTCTACTTGTTCTGTTACAAACCACTGCACCCAATTGTTTGTTGCAAAGTCATTTTCTTTAATTGCAGCTTCAACAATTTTATTGATGCTTTCGGAAATGTACTGCTCATGTTTAAGAACTTCATCAAAAAGCACAAAAACATCTTTCCACTCCTTTGGTGGTTGTTTTAACGCTGGCATAATTGCATGTCCGCCACGCTCGTTTATGTAAGCAACAAATTTTAACATGTGCATTTTTTCTTCCTCCGCTTGCGCATATAGCCATGCGGCAATTCCTGCCATTCCTTTAGTCTCTGCCCAGCTAGCCATGGCGAGATACAGATAAGAAGAGTATCCTTCTTTTTCAATTTGCTCGTTTAAAATCTTTTCAATTTTTGGTTTTAACATAACTCATAAATTTTATCGTTAATAATTTATTTTATGATTGAGTAACAAAATTAAAAATAAAAAGTTTAATTTTATGGAGAATTTTAATATTTATTAACATGAAAAAATTTGAGCTTACAAGCCGCGAAGAGATTGATGAAATTATAAGTAAATGTACGGTTTGCTCACTTGCAATGGTCGACAATGGAAAACCCTATTGCGTGCCTATGAATTTTGGTTACGACAATGGAATTATTTACCTGCATGGCGCTCCATTTGGAAGAAAAATCGATGTTTTGAAGAAGAATCCGGATGTTTGCATCTCGTTTTTTAGCGACGAAATTCTAAATGTTCGTCACGAAAATGTTGCATGCTCTTATTCAATGAAATTTAAATCGGTTTTAGCTCATGGACAAGTTGTTTTTGTAAACGATTTGGATGAAAAAGCAAGAATTCTTAATGTCGTAATGAGAAACTATAGCGGTCGCGACGACTTTTCATATTCAAAACCTGCTCTCGAAGGGGTTTGCATTTTTTATGTTAAACCAACGGAAATTACTGCATTTAAACGTGGATACTAATTCAATAAATAATAATTAAAAACTAACCGTTATGAGTATTATCGGATCAAGAACAGAAAAAAATCTATTAAAATCTTTTGCTGGCGAATCGCAAGCACGCAATCGTTACACTATGTTTGCAAAAGTCGCTCAGAAAGAAGGATATGAGCAAATTGCAGCCTTGTTTTTAGAAACTGCAGAGCAGGAATTGCAGCATGCTAAAGTATTTTTCGGATATTTAGAAAGTGGCGAAGCTTTGGAAATTGCAGCAATGTATCCAGCAGGTAAAGTTGGTACTACTGCCGAAAATCTAAAAGCTGCTGCAATGGGCGAACATGAGGAATGGGCTGATCTTTATCCAGAGTTTGCAAAAATTGCTGAAGAAGAAGGCTTTAAAGATGTTGCTGTTTCGTACAAAATGATTGCTAAGGTCGAAGCCGAACACGAAAAACGTTATCTTAAACTTCTCGAGAATGTCGAAAATAATAAGGTTTTTGAGAAAGGAGAGGATGTTGAATGGATGTGCCGCAAATGTGGATATGTGCACAAAGGTAAAAAAGCATTAAAGAATTGTCCTGCATGCAAACACCCAGAGGC